>JACZQQ010000038.1 GCA_022545645.1 Acidobacteriota bacterium
CAAAGTGGAATCGGTGGGGATCGGGTTTAATGCCCAATACCTGCTCGATTTTCTTTCCGGATTGGACAGCGAGGAGATCGAGCTTGACCTCCGCGATGAGGAAACCCAGGGCCTTTTGAAACCCAAGCCCAAAGGGGACTATCTCCATCAGTACGTGCTGATGCCCATGAAACTTTAGTGTCTCGTCCCATGAATACCATGACGTTTGCTGATGGGTCTTAGCGACCTGGGTCTCATTTCCCCTCCTAAAAACTCTATCTGACCGCCCAATTCACCCTTTTAGCGGGCTCAGGGTGGGCCACCCGGGCCCTGTTTCGGGAAAAGTGCTAGAAACACAATATATAGTGTATCGATCTATTGCCATACACAACATATTCAATATATAGGGAGAGTCAACAGAGGTCATATGTTATAATGAGAGCAGTTTATAAGGGGCGAACAATGCATGGCTGAGAAAATCGACGCACTCGATCTCGAGACGAGCTACACCGCTGACAAAATCAAGATACTGGAGGGTCTGGAGGCTGTACGGAAGCGCCCGGCCATGTACATTGGTTCGACCGGAGCTTCGGGACTTCACCACCTCGTCTATGAAGTCATAGACAACTCAGTGGATGAAGCGCTGGAGGGATATTGCAAAAACATTGAGCTGACGATTCACATCGATAACTCGGTGACCGTCATCGACGACGGACGAGGAATTCCCGTCGATATTCACCCCGAGAAAGGGATACCGGGCGCAGAAGTGGTGATGACGACACTTCATGCGGGCGGGAAATTTGATCACGATAGCTACAAGGTATCGGGGGGGTTGCACGGTGTGGGTGTGTCGGTGGTCAATGCCCTGTCGGAGCGATTGGACCTGGAGATTTGGCGTGACAACCTGGTCTATTGCCAGAGCTACGAATACGGCATTCCCGTGACACCTTTCGAGAAGACCGGCAAGACCAAGAAGCGGGGAACGAAGATCACTTTCAAACCCGACGCTCAGACCTTTGAAACGTTGGAATTCAACTTCGATACTTTGGCTCAACGCATGCGGGAAATGGCCTTTCTCAACCAGGGCTTGATTATTGTGGTTGAGGATTTGCGTACCGATAAAAAGCTCAAATTTCAGTACAAAGGCGGAATCGTCGACTTCGTTGAGCACCTCAACAGGAACAAGAACGTCCTACACCAGAAACCTGTTTATATCCATGCGGCAAAGGACAATATTGAGGTTGAGGTCGCTCTCCAGTACAACGATGGTTACAACGAAACCCTTTTCTCTTTCGCCAACACCATCAACACCATCGAAGGGGGCACTCACCTGGCAGGATTCAAAGCAGCCCTGACCCGGACTTTGAATGCCCATGCTTCGGCTTCCAATCTCGCCAAGGATCTCAAACAGAACCTGAGTGGTGAGGATGTCCGGGAAGGCCTCACGGGCGTCATCAGCGTCAAGCTGCCTCAGCCTCAGTTCGAAGGACAGACCAAGACAAAGCTGGGGAACAGTGAAGTCAAGGGCCTGGTGGAGACGATTTGCAATGAGAAACTGAGTATCTTTCTGGAACAGAATACTGCTGTGGCCAAGCGGATCGTGGAGAAGGCAGTCGAAGCCGCTCGCGCCCGCGCAGCGGCTCGAAAGGCTCGCGATCTCACCCGCCGCAAGGGTGTTTTAGAAAACCTCTCCCTTCCCGGAAAGCTGGCCGACTGCCAGGAGAGAGATCCGCAGTTTTCCGAAATCTTCCTGGTTGAGGGAGACTCTGCCGGAGGCTCGGCCAAACAAGGAAGGGATCGGAAATTTCAAGCGATTCTGCCCATTAAGGGAAAGATCCTGAATGTGGAAAAGGCCCGTTTTGACAAGATGCTGGGCAACGAAGAGATCGCCATCATGATCTCGGCAATTGGAACGGGTATTGGCGCCGATGACTTTGATTTGACCAGGCTGCGTTACCACAAGGTGATCATCATGACGGATGCGGATGTGGATGGAAGTCACATCCGCACTCTACTCCTCACCTTTTTCTATCGGCAGATGACACAGCTGGTTCAGGCTGGACATGTGTTCATTGCTCAACCCCCGTTATATCGAGTCAAAAGAGGTTCCGCCGAGAGATATCTCCACAAGGAGGAGCATCTCAGAGAGTATTTGATGGATAAGGCAACCCAAGACCTGGTGGTCAGCGTCTCCAAGACTGGTAAATCGTATGAGCGCGCGGATCTTGTCGATAAGATGCATGCTCTGATGGCTTTTAGAGCGACTTACGAGAAGCTCAGCAGGAAATTGGGAGATGGCAAAGTCGTTGACCAGTTACTGGAGCACATCCTGGCTCAGAGCAACTTCACCAATGGTGATGATTTTTACCGGAGCTACTTAGCGAAAGAAAAACATTTGAAGGACCTGGCGGCGGTTTTGAAGAAACAGGGATATGAAGGTGAAATCACCTACGATGAAGAGCACAGCCTGAACAAGCTACAGATCCGGGTGGGACATGCAGCTCCTGTCGTGATCCACTACGATCTCTTATCCTCGGCCGAATTCAAGCAGCTGTTTGGCCTCTATCGAAAGGTCGAAGAGTTTCGGGGGAGTCCCCTTCTCATCAAGGAAAAGGATAAGGAGACGGTGATCAACAATGAGGGCGAGTTGGTTGACTACATCGTCGCTGCCGGGAAAAAGAATGTCGTGATTCAGCGCTACAAAGGACTGGGTGAAATGAATCCCCGGCAACTTTGGGATACCACCATGAACCCGGACACGCGAACCTTGCTGCAGACGAGGATCGAGGACGCCATTGAGACGGATGAGATCTTCACGATTCTGATGGGGGAAAAGGTTGAACCTCGCCGTAAATTCATCGAGGACAATGCCCTCAACGTGAAGAACCTGGACATTTGACCCGCCAATAGGAGAAAGAAGTAATGCCCGAACATCACGGACGGGAAATCCCTGTCAACATCGAAGAAGAGATGAAGGCGTCCTATTTGGACTATGCCATGTCTGTGATCGTCGGGCGGGCTCTGCCGGACGTTCGCGACGGATTAAAGCCTGTTCATCGACGGGTTCTCTATGCGATGCATCAACTGGGGAATTTTCACAACAAGCCCTATAAGAAATCGGCCCGTGTGGTTGGCGACGTCATAGGCAAATATCACCCCCATGGCGATTCCGCCGTCTATGACACGATCGTGCGAATGGCTCAGGATTTCTCCATGCGTGAACTTCTGGTGGATGGGCAGGGGAATTTTGGATCCGTTGATGGTGATTCTGCGGCAGCCATGCGTTACACGGAAATCCGGATGTCACGCATCGCGGAAGAGCTGCTGGCGGATATTGACCGGGAAACGGTGGATTTCCAAGCCAACTATGACGATTCACTGACCGAGCCGGTGGTGTTACCCGCCAGGATTCCCAATCTCATTGTGAATGGAACCTCGGGTATCGCAGTGGGTATGGCTACTAACATCCCGCCCCACAATCTTGGTGAGGTCGTCAACGCGGCCCTTTTATTGATCGATCGAGCCGACGCTTCCCCCGCCGAGCTCTTGGAGCTGATTCCGGGACCGGACTTTCCCACGGGAGCCTTTATCTACGGGCGGGAGGGTATCCGGCAAGCCTACAAGACCGGGCGCGGCATCATAAGGCTTCGGGCTCGGGCCTCCATGGAGAAGGTGGAGAAGGACCGCGACGCCATCATTATTGACGAACTCCCCTACCAGGTGAATAAGGCCAGGCTGGTGGAGAAGATTGCCCACCTGGTTCATTCCAAGAAACTTGACGGAATCAGCGACCTTCGTGATGAATCCGACCGCGAAGGGATGCGGGTGGTGATTGAGCTCAAGAGGGGAGAGCAACCGCAAATTGTTCTCAATAAACTGTACAAGTTGACTCCCATGCAGACTTCTTTCGGTGTCATCATGTTGGCCGTGGTGGACGGACAACCGCGCGTACTGACCTTGGCGGAAATGATTAACCTGTTCTTGGATCACCGCAAAGAGGTTGTCCGATTCCGGACCATCTATGACCTCGGAAAAGCGCAAAAGCGGGCGCATATTTTGGAGGGTCTCAAAAAGGCCTTGGATCACCTTGATGCCGTGATCACCTTGATTCGAAAGGCCAAATCCCCGGCTGAGGCCAAGGAACAACTCTCCGGCCAGTTTGAGCTCTCCGAAATCCAGGCTCAGGCCATTTTGGATATGAGGCTGCAGCGTCTGACAGGGCTGGAGCAAACCAAGATTGTTGAGGAGTACGAGGAGATCCTTAAGAAGATCGCCGAGTTGGAGAAGATCCTGTCCAGCGAGAAGGAGCTTAAGGAAGTCATTAAAAATGAGTTGATTGAGATTCAGGAGAATTATCAGAACCCTCGCCGGACCGTGATTGTGGATGAAGAGGTTGAGTTGACGATGGAGGATCTGATTGCCGAAGAAGACGCCGTTATTACGGCGACCCACAATGGATATATCAAGAGAACGGCCTTACACATCTATAAGAGTCAGCGAAGAGGGGGTAAGGGGCGTATCGGCATGTCCACTCGGACTGAAGAAGATGTGATCGACTACCTGTTCGTCGCCTCCACTCACAGTTATCTCCTCGTCTTCACCGACAGGGGAAAGGTGCATTGGCTCAAGGTGTACGAGATACCGGAAGTGGGATCAGCGGGCCGAGGGAAGCCGGTTGGGAATCTCATCAATCTGGAAAGAGGAGAGAGGGTTGCCGGCATTATCGCCGTCAAGGATTTCTCCGCTCCCGGTTTTATCGCCATGGTCTCTCGTCAGGGTTACATGAAGAAGACTGCACTGAGTGCTTTTTCTCATCCTCGCTCTACAGGGATTATTGCCTGTGCAGTGAAAGAAGGAGACGAGTTGATTGCCGTGGGAACCACGGCCGGAAACAACGATATTCATCTCTGTTCTCGTAATGGAAAAGCCATTCGCTTTTCGGAAAAACAGGTTCGACAAATGGGCCGTACGGCTCGTGGTGTCAAGGGGATGACTCTCAAGGGAGAGGATGTCCTGGTCGGCATGGATATCATCGACGATGACTCGGAAGCGATCTTGGCCGTGACCCAAAACGGCTACGGTAAGCGCACCCCAGTGAGCGAATACCGGCGGCAGGGACGAGGAGGTCAGGGAGTCATCAACATCAAGACGACCAAGAGAAACGGTCCCGTGGTCTCGGCCTTTACGGTAAAGGATGATGATGAGATTATTATCATCACCGCGAAGGGGAAGATTATTCGCCAACAGGCAGGGCGTATTCGCCAGACCATCTCTCGCGGAGCTCAGGGTGTTAAGCTCATGGATCTCGGGGATGACGACGAGGTGGCTGCCGTGACTCGTGTGCCCCAGGAGGATGACCAGGAGTTCGATGAATAGTAGGCTTCGATGGATACTCCCCATTCCTCTCCTGCTTTTCTCAGGTGCCATCTGGCTCTACGTTGAGACGGAAAATGAGGTAAGGGTACAAATTCTTCGTGCTCAAAAGCAGTGGCGTGAAACAGACTACATGGAGGCCATCGAGATCTATGAGTCCGTCTATCAAGATTATCCCAAGAGCCGGTATGCGGAGGAAGCCCTGTTTGAAGTCGGGACCATCTATTACATCAATTTTTATAATGCCGATCGTGCTCTGCACTACTTTCGTGAGCTTGTGACCCAATATCCCGACAGCTCCTTGGCCGCTCAGACCTATATGCGGCTAGCCGAGATTCATGAAGTAGAACTGACCGATTTACCCCAGGCCATCGATTACTGGAGTCAGACCCTTGCCCTGGATGTCGCGCTGGAGGTTCGCCGACAGATCTATTTTGAGATGGGAGACGCGTATTTCAAGTTGAACCAATTTGATGAGGCCTTTCAAAAGTTTCAGCTGTTGATGGATGACGGAATCAATGATTCACTAGCGGAAAGGGCCCGGGCCCAAGCGGGAATCATCCTGCAAATTCAAAACCAGTTTGAAGAGTCGGTGGACTACTTCAACCAGGTGTTAGAAGGGCCGGAATGTGATGATTGTCGCCGCACAGCGCGGCTGGGACTCATTGAAAGTTATGAGTTCCTGGGTGATCTGGCAAAGGCTATCGAGGTAGCCAAAACCATTCCGACTTCCGAATACTCCGCCCAAGAAAAGGGAGATTTGCTCAAGCGTCTGGACAACAAGGCAAGGGTGTATGAACCCCAACGCTTTACTGGCGGTTGATCGGCAACAGCGAACTTCCTTTTCGAAGTGTCTTGCCTAGCCCGGATTATGCATGAAATCTCTACTGCAGCGGCCCAATCATCCGGCGTGCTGCACCGCCTGTGTTGTTTGCCATCCGAACTGTTCGGGCGAGCCATCGGCTTGCCCCTACGTCGCTTCGGGACAAGAACCTATTCATAACCCGGGCTCGCTTGACAGAGCAAGAAAGTGTCCTTTATAGTGCTCATCCGGCCTTTCATCAATAATGGCCATGCAAGGAGAGTGAAAAGAGTTGGCTGAAGTTTATGTTCAAGATGGCGAGTCCCTTGAGAGCGCACTGCGGCGTTTCAAGAGAAAGGTGCAGCACGAAGACATCATCAGAGATGCCAAGAGACATTCCTTCTACCTGAAACCTGGAGAAAAGCGTCGTTTGAAGGAAGCACTGGCAAGAAAGCGTGCTCGTAAGAAACGCCGACCCTTCCCGAGGCGAGTGACCTAGATCAGGGCCTGGATCTCCCCTGGTAAGCCCCATCCGCAAACGTTACTGTATTTATGAAAGGGAGTACTTAGTCCCGATTAATACACCTGACCGCCTTGAAGTGACCTAAGGCACCAATCTTCTCTTCGCTATCCACATCAAGACCCGTTTGCTCCATCAACTCCTGCAGGTTCAGGCCCGTGTTAAAGCCCAATCGGTAAAAGATAGAGGAGAGATGTTTCTCGATAGAACCGATCACGGGAACTTCGCACTCGAAGTGATTGAGGAAGACCAGATAACCTCCGGGTCGGCACACTCGTTTCATCTCCAAAATCACCTTGACGGGATCCTGCACAGTGGAAATGAAGTAGGCCGCCAGGATTCGATCAAAGCTGTTATCGGGAAATCCCAGGTGGGTGGCGTCCATTTTAAAGAGCTGGACGTTATGAATGCTCAGTGAATGAAGCCGCTTTCGGGTTTGGTTCAGCATTTTCTGGGAGACGTCGATAGCGGTGATTTCGATATTCCTGGGCAGCGGAGGGATGGCCAGGCCGGTTCCCACCCCTACTTCCAGAAGCTGGGCCTCTGGGAAGAGATCAAGATACTCCGGGGCCAGTTCCCTGCCATGGTTAAAAACCTTGATACCGAATATCAGGTCGTAGAAGGTGGAGAAACGATTGTAGAGTTTCTCCACGTATTCAACGCTCACAGATCTCTCCTCCTATTGCCAGCGAAAGCCCATTTTAACATCTTTACTTTATAACCCTAAAGCGATTAAGTGTCGTTATGAAGCGAGGCACTAATTGAAACGAATGGGTGCTGTAGGCGTATACTAACCTGACGGCGGAACCCTTTATGGACTGAGGTATCTATGCGATATTGGCGGATCTTACTGGTGCCCATTGTCCTGTTATGGGCTGTGCTCAGTTCGTGTTCCAGCAGCGAGGTTACTCAAACAGGAAGCAATCCAGGACGAGGTGATCGAGGACGCCCTGGCGGGGGTCGGACAGTAGAGTCCCGGGCCATCAGTATCCGAGCTTACCGGGCTAAAAGGGAGCCCATTTCTACCTATATTGTTTCCAATACCACCCTGGAAGCGATTCGAAAAGTCACCGTATATGCCAGGCTCAATGCCATTATTGAGGAAATCATGGTTGAGGAGGGAGCCTTTGTGGGCGAAGGGGATGTTCTCCTTCGTCTCGAGGACCGCGAAGTTCGAAACGAGTACGAGCAGGCGAGTATAGCCGTTGACGAGGCGGTTCTTGGGCTTCGGCAGGGCGAGGTTCAAGTGCAGCTCTCCGCAGCCGACTACGAAAGATCGCTGGATCTGTTTGAGCAGCGGTTGATCAGCAAGCAGGAGTTCGATCAGGTCACCCTGACCAATCGTATCGATGGGCTGGCTTTAGAGACAGCCCATCAGCGACTCGAGGCTGCCCGAGCGCGGCTGAGAGCGGCCACGATTCAGCTGGAATACACAGAGATCCCCTCACCCATCGATGGCGTTATCACGGAACGACTGGTTGAAGTGGGGGATCGAGTCAACGGCAATGAGGAGGTCTTTAGCGTCTCGGAGTTTCCTCCGTTGTGGGCACGAATTTTTGTTCCTGAGCGAGATTTGCCTCAGCTCAAGGTTGCACAGAAAGCTCAAGTTCGTGTCGATACCTTCCCTGATCAAGATTTTGAAGCCACCATTAAAATGATTAATCCCACCGTTGATGCGACCTCCGGCACCGTCAAGGTGACGTTTGAAATGGAGCGGACGGACCGACTGCGACCGGGCATGTTTGGAACGGTTTACATTGCCACCGAGACGCGCCCAGACGCCATTGTGATTCCCAAGAAGGCCGTTTTACGTGAGCGTGATGAAAACCGTATTTTCGTCATTACCGCCGAGAATTTGGTGGAAAAGCGCGAGGTTGTCCTTGGATTCAGTGAGGAAGACCGGGTTGAAGTTCTGGAAGGGATCCAGGAGGGGGAAGACGTCGTTACGGTGGGCTATGAGGGCCTGGCCGATGGCTACGCTGTTAATATTATCTCCTGGGAGGGAGCACCTCCTCCAGAAGTACCCTCGGTTTCTGTTGCCTCGGAGCCAGCCTCTTCTCCGGAAGAAAGGGGTCCCGCTGACAGGCTAAGTCCTCCCCAGGGCAGGGATACTCCGCCCAGGCAGCAGGCCAGAAGAAGGTCTCCCGGGAGCCGTGGCCCTGGCGGCCAAGCAATGCCTCCTGAAATGGTTGATCGGATGATGGATCGGTTGATGCAAAATCCCGAGGTCAAAGAGGAATACGAAGCCCGGTTAGCCCGGGACCCCGAACTTGCCACAGATTCTGAAAAGAAAAGAGTCTTCACCCAGGAAATGATGCGGCAATTCAGGGGAGATTTCCGGCGGCAATGAAGATCGTCGGGTTTTCCATTCGTCGACCGGTTACGGTGACGATGCTCTTTGTCGCCATTGCCGTCTTTGGCGGTGTCTCTTACGGCAGGCTGGCCCTGAATCTCCTGCCTGAAATCTCCTATCCCACCCTCACCATTCGTACCCACTACGAAGGCAACGCGCCAGCGGAAGTCGAGAACCTGATCACGAAAACGGTCGAGAATGCCGTCAGCGTGGCCAACAATGTGATTCGCGTCAGTTCTATCTCCAAGCCTGAGGTTTCCGACGTCATTCTGGAATTCAGCTGGAGAACCAATATGGATTTTGCCGCCCTGGATGTCCGGGAGAAACTGGATGTCTTGCAGTTGCCGCTGGATGCCGATAAGCCCATTCTTCTGCGTTACGATCCTTCCACGGACCCCATTATGAGGATCAGTGTGTCCGGTTCCTCTGATCTCTCGGGGATTCGATATCTCTGTGAGGAATTCGTTAAGTCCGATTTGGAAAGCATTGATGGTGTGGCGGCCGTCCGGATCTCCGGAGGATTCGAAGAGGAAATCCACGTCGAGCTGGATGAGCAGAAACTTACCTCACTGGGAGTGTCCATTCAGGAAGTGACCACCCGGCTGGGCCAGGAGAACATCAACCTGACGGCGGGAACCCTCCAGGAGGGCGAAAGCAAGTATCTGGTTCGAACTCTCAACGAGTTTCAAGATGTTGAGGAAATCAACCAAGTGATTGTGGCCCAAAGAAACGGGGTGCCCATTCGTCTGAGCGACTTGGGCTCTGTTTACTCCGGCTATAAAGAACGCAAGGTGATCACTCGGATCAACGGTGAGGAAAGCGTTGAGATCGCCGTTTTCAAGGCAGCCGATGCCAACACCGTGACGGCCGCCGCTCAGGTTCGAACTCGGCTGGAGGAGCTGGAACAGGAGTACAGCGGAAAGAGGGTGCCGCTGGATTTCGAAGTCGTGTTTGACCAATCTCGATTCATCGAACACTCCATCGATGAAGTTCTCAACACCGCTATGATCGGTGGCATCCTGGCCATTATTGTCCTTTTTCTCTTCTTACGGAGTGTCAAGAGCACGCTGATTATTGCCCTGTCCATACCCCTTTCCATTGTGGCCACCTTTTTTCTGATGTATGGGGCCAACATCTCCCTCAACATTATGTCGCTAAGCGGTTTGGCGCTGGGTATCGGGATGCTGGTGGATAACTCCATTGTCGTGCTTGAGGCCATCTATCGTTATCAGACCCAGGGGCACAGTCCCCGCGAAGCGGCGGATCTTGGAGCCAGTGAAGTTGGGCATGCCGTGGTCGCCAGCACCCTGACGACCGTTTGCGTGTTTGCACCGATTGTCTTTGTTGAGGGAATAGCCGGTCAGCTTTTCGCCGACCAGGCTTTGACGGTCACCTTCTCTCTGTTGGCCTCCCTGGTGGTTGCCATCATGCTCATCCCCATGCTGGCCAGCCTGGGCCAAGGTGGTGGCGACAACACACAGTTAGAAACACCCAAGAAGGTGAGAGAGTTCTTCCTGGTGCGTCCCTACTCCCGGTTTCTCGCCTATGCCCTACGCCAACGGCTGGTTTTCCTGGGTGTGGCCTTGGTGTTGTTTGCAGCCGCCCTCAGTCTGTTGGCGGGGTTGGGGTCAGAGCTCATCCCTGAAATCAGTCAGGGTGAGTTTTTCATTGATCTGCAGCTTCCTCCCGGGACCCCGGTGGAGCAGACCTCGCGAAGAATAGAGGAAGTGGAGGCGGTCATCCGACAAGAGCCGGATGTTGAACGGTACTACACGATTGTGGGTTCGGGCAATCAAACGGGAGCGTCAGCGGTGGAAGAGAGGGAGCATATTGGGCAGATTCTGGTTGCCCTCGGTCCGGGCATGCTTCACGAGAAAGAAACCGCCGTTCTGGAAAGGCTGAGGGAGGGCTTAAGGGATATTCCCGCCGTGGATTACAAATTCTCCCGGCCAGCTCTTTTCAGTTTTAAGCAGCCCATAGAGGTGATCGTGCAGGGTTACAATTTGCAGGCTTTGAAAACCTATGCCGATCGAATCCGTGAACGGCTCGCCCAAATCCCGGGACTGAGAGATCTCAAGGCCAGCACCGACGGTGGAAATCCTGAGGTTCAGATCCACTTTGATCGTCAAAAGCTGGCCAACTATGGACTCAACATCAACCAGGCGGCGCGGTTGCTTCGCAATAAGGTTCAGGGCGATATTGCAACTGAGCTGAACGAGCCTGACCGGAAGATCGACATTAGGGTCCGAGTCCTGGAGGAAGATCGCAGGTCACTGTTTGATTTGGAGAACCTTGTTTTGGACGTGCCCAACCGCAGTCCTGTTCACCTGTCCACCGTAGCCGATATCGTGCTGGAAGAGGGACCCACCGAGATTCGGCGCATTGGACCTCAACGAGTGGCTATCATCTCGGCCAACCTTGTCGATCGGGATTTACAGAGCGTGGTCCATGATATTGACCAGGCTTTGCAGGAGTTTGAACTTCCGCCCGATATGTTCGTCTATGTAGGAGGGCAGAGTGAAGAGAGAGCAGTGGCCTTTGAAAGCATGCAGTTTGCCATCCTGCTGGCTGTTTTCCTGGTCTATCTGGTCATGGCCTCCCAATTTGAGTCCCTGGTTCAGCCCTTCATCATCATGTTTTCCATACCCTTTGCGCTCATTGGGGTGGCTTTGGCTCTCTATTTGACGGGTCTGGTGCTCAGCGTGGTGGTTTTGATCGGAGGTGTGATTCTGGCGGGAATCGTTGTCAACAACTCAATCGTCCTGATAGACTTTACCAATCGACTTAGAGGACAGGGCAAAGACAAATTTCAAGCCATTCAGGAGGCTTGCGCGGTGCGTCTGCGGCCCATTTTGATGACCACCAGCACTACCGTCCTTGGATTGATCCCCATGGCGGTGAGCCTGGGTGAAGGCTCTGAACTCAGGGTTCCTATGGCCGTGACGGTGATCGGGGGTCTGATGACCTCGACATTGCTAACGCTGGCCTTGGTTCCCGTTCTTTACACTTTGATGACCAGTGAGAAAAAAGCATGAATCTTTCAAAATTTTCAGTCCTTCGGCCCATAAGCGTCTTGATGGTGACGATGTCGGTTCTGGTTCTGGGTTTCCTGTCGCTGCAGCGGTTACCTCTTAAACATATGCCAGAGTTTTCCACCGCTAATCTGGTCGTGAACGTCGACTACCCGTCCTCTTCCCCTGAAGAAGTGGAGCGCAATATCACCCGGCCTCTGGAAGAGATTCTCAGCACCCTGGATAATCTGGAAAGCATCAGCTCCACTTCATCGGGCAGCAGGGCGAACCTGCGCCTCGAGTTCCAGCATGGCACGGATATGGATCTGATGTTCCTGGAGATCAGGGATCGGATCGATCAGGTCAGAAACAGGTTGCCCACTGATGTGGAACGGGTGGCCATCAGGAGATGGCATACCAGCGACCAGCCCGTGTTGCGGTTTTCCGTTGCCTGGAGCGGGGAACAAGACGAGCTTTACCGGGCCGTGGAAGATGTTCTGCGCCCCCGATTGGAAAGGATCGATGGTGTGGCCAATGTTGAAGTGAGAGGCATGGACACCAAGCAAATCATCATCGATATCGATCAGGGTTTATTGCAAGCCTATGGCATTGACCTCTTTAACCTGAATCAGGCCCTTCGCAATAATAACGTCAATGTAGCCGGCGGCTACATCATGGATGGAGGAAAGAAGTATAGCCTCCGAAGCGTCGGTGAATTCCAGTCACCGGACGATATTGCCAACCTGCCCTTGAAGGGAGGTCTCTTGACGCTGGCCGATGTGGGCCAGGTGCAATACGCATATCCTGAAAAGACTTCATTCTCCCGGCTCAATAGCATAGATGCCGTAAACATTGATGTCTACAAGGCCTCCACCGCCAATGTGGTTACCGTAGCCCGATTGCTGAAGGAAGAATTGGAGATGGTCCAGCAGCTTCCACAATTGGAGGGGAGTCTGTCGGTAAAGATTTTTCGGGATCAGTCTGAAGACATTACCAAGAGTTTGAATGACCTCAAGGTTGCCGGGATCTACGGGGGAGTTTTGGCCATGGGTGTGCTCTTTTTCTTCTTGGGGAAGTTTCGCAGCACCCTCATTATTTCCATTGCCATTCCGGTGTCCATCATTTTCACGTTCGCTTTCATGTATCTACTCAGGGTTTTTGCCGGCTCGGACATCAGCCTGAACGTCGTTTCCCTAATGGGGCTCATGGTTGCTGTAGGGATGCTGGTGGATAGCAGTGTGGTGGTGCTGGAGAATATTTTTCGCCATAAGCAGGAAAAAGGCCTGGACGCACGGGAGGCTGCCATCTCGGGCAGCCGGGAAGTGGGATTGGCCGTGCTTGCCTCCACAGCGACCACCATCGTGGTGTTTGTCAGCTTTATCTTTATTCCCGGCTCCCAGATGGGTCGGTTCATGCGGGATTTCGGTCTGGCCATCGGAGTGGCCCTGACCGCCGCCTTGCTTGTGGCCCTCACCTTGGTGCCCATGCTGGCGAGTCGCATTTTTACCGGCCAGGAGAAACCCAAGCAGAGAATGATCGTTTGGGCCACCGAGGTGTACGGAGCGCTCATGGGCTGGCTGCTGCGCTGGCGCTTTGTGGCCCTGATCGTGATGGCAGCGCTTGGATTGTCTTCCTGGACGCTGTTCAACTCCATCGATCGGGAAATGTTTCCCAGGGTGGCTCAGCGAAATCTTCGGGTGAGCGTGACCATGGAGCGCTCCTTTTCAGCCGAAGACATGATTGCTCTATTCGGGGATATGGAAACGAGATTTCTGGATCGCAAGGATGAGCTGGATATTGCCGCTATTTCCAGCAATTTTAATAACCGCACGACCAACCGGGGACAGTACCGGGGGAGCATGACCCTCTTCTTGAAAGAGGAGGGGAACATCAAAGAAGTGTCGGTGGTGCGAGAAGAGATCCGACAGATGTTTCCTGAGGTCCCTGGAGCCGAGTTCACTTTCGGGCGAATGATGCACATGGGAGGTGGTGAAATGGGCGTGAGTGTTGAGCTCAGGGGGGATGAGCCTGCCGTCCTGTCCATGTATGCAGAGGAAATGATGTCGATCCTTTCGACCTTTCCGGAGCTTACCGATATCGAAAGTTCGCTTGAAACTGGAGAAGAAGAAGTCCATTTGACGGTGGACCGGAAGAAGACGGAAAAATTTGGCATTTCACCCCAGCTGGTGGCCCGGACCGTTGCTTCGGCTTTGAGCACCCGTGCTGTGACTCGATACAAGAGCGATGAGGGTGAGATCGATGTCATACTCCAACTCCAGGGTGAGAATGAGTTGAGTCTCCAGGAGCTACAGAATCTCCAATTTGAAAATCGCGATGGGGAGATGATTCCCTTGTATGCCGTTGTGGATTATCAGTATGAGAAGGGTCCTTTGTCGATCCGGAGGGATGACCGTAAAGGAGTGCTGCAGATCACAGCCAATGCGGAGCGTGGCGGCGGAATGTTTCTGAACCAAATGATCCAGGATCGGTTGGAGAGTGAACTTCAGCTTCCTGCAGGTTATTCCTTTAGTTTCGGTCGGCAGTGGGCACGCTTTCAGGAAAGCCAACAGCAAAGCTTCTTCGGCATCATTTTGGCCGTTGTTCTCATGTACATTATTATGGCGGCGCTGTTCGAGAGCTTTATCCATCCGCTGACGATTCTTTTTAGTGTTCCCTTTTCCATCATTGGAGTGGCCGGCATCTTTTATGTAACGGGAACGACGCTCAACGCAATGGCCTATCTGGGTATCCTGGTTCTCTTTGGGTTGGTCGTCAACAACGGGATCATTCTGGTGGATCACATCAATATCTTGAGGCGCCAGGGCCTGCCCCGCAATGAGGCCATTCGACAGGGCGGAATGGACCGGCTTCGCCCCATTCTCATGACCGCGATCACCTCGGTGTGTGGTCTCTTACCCTTGACCCTTCCAGCGCTTCTTCCTGAGTATTTTCCGGCTGCCCGGGGACGTGCTGGCCGGTGCCAAGCAGGCTCTGGAACTGTTCCGTGTTCTCGACGCCAACGGCGATGGGCAGGTTGTCTACGAAGAGGTCCCCGAGCAGTTCGCCGCTCGTTTCGACCGGCTGCTCGCCCGGGCAGACCGCAATCGGGACCAACGGCTCAGCGAACAAGAAATGCGGGCCCTATCCCGGCGGTTGCGCACCGCGACAGCCTCGCAGCGGACGCCCAAACGGGCCGACGCGGACCAGAAATCGATGGTCCCGCAAGAAAGTCCAGCGGCGGACGAATAATCTTATGGCAAGTAGTTGCCTGCGCCGTAAAGTCCGTTGTCTTCGCGGCTTATTCACCCCAACATAGCTAGGAATCCCCACTTTTTGGGGATGAACCGTGAACCCATTAGGGGTGTCGGTGCGTATGATAGGAGTAGCGAACAGATCGTTGCAATCCTACACGCACATTTCTCATCTCTCGGATTGCAGACGAAGCAGAAGAGGAGGCTAACGATGGCAGCTCCCCAACCTCCCGTACCGGCAAGTCCGGATCGGAAACTACCGTCGGTCACCATTGATGGTCATGCCCTTTTCGAATTCAGCATGAAAATCAATCGGGCTCTGAAGCGATTGGAAAGGCGATTTGACGCCCAGGAAAAGAACCTGGTGCCGC
>JACZQQ010000230.1 GCA_022545645.1 Acidobacteriota bacterium
AATGTGTTACCACCCATTCAAGGCTGTGCTTACGTCATCTACAATCTCAAGAGCAAAGACCGTTGGCACGATTGCCGAAAGCCCTGGGAGCAGGCCAGGGAGAAGGTTGGATTGCCTCAAATTCTGGTGAAAGACCTTCGTCGGCACTATGCAATCAATCTTGCTGAAGATGGAGCCAACATGCACGACATCCAGTCTGTTCTAGGCCATGCCAGTGTCACAACCACGGAGAAGCATTATGCACACTTCTCACCGGAACACTCTGCGAAGAAGATTCTGAAAGTGCTTGAAGGTGGTAAGGCGGAAACAAAACGGAAACATCGTGAGCGCTGCTCGACGAATATCAAGGCAGTAATGTGACGTAAGTATTTGGATATAAGGGGTTAAGCTGGTGGGCGATACTGGACTCGAACCAGTGACCTCCGCCGTGTGAAGGCGGCGCTCTAACCAGCTGAGCTAATCGCCCGCGATTCGCTATTCTATTGAAGCCGGAGAGATGGTGTCAATGAATCAACTACTGGATTGGATTATCGTTGGCGGGGGACCTGCAGGTTTGGCCTGCGCGATCGAGGCGAAAAAGAGAAACCTCGACTTTTGGTTGATTGAGAAGGGTTGTCTGGTCCATTCGATCTACCGCTATCCCGTCAATATGAAATTTTTCACCACGGCCAATCTGCTTGAAATCGGTGGAGTCCCCATGATTATCTCCTCGGAGAAACCGAAGCGAGTGGATGGCCTGAAGTACTATCGCCGAGTCGCCGATGACTTTGAGCTCCCCATCAAATACTACGAGCGAGTGATCTCGGTGAAAGGCCAGGAAAATGATTTTCTGGTCCAGAGCATAGACCAGCTGGACCAGGAGCAGGAGTATCGTTGCCGGAGAGTCATCCTTGCCACGGGCTACTATGACAACCCCAACATGTTGGACCTTCCTGGTGAGGATCTTCCCAAGGTCAGTCATTATTATTCCGAGTGCCATCCCTACTTTCAGAAAAAGGTCGCTGTGATCGGGGGGCAGAACTCAGCCGCTGAAGTGGCATTGGATCTGTATCGCAATGGGGGAGCCGAGGTGACCCTGATTCACCGGGGGGAGGCGATGGAAAAGCAGGTCAAGTACTGGGTCCTGCCCGACATCAACAATCGCATCAAACGGGGTGAGATCAAAGCCTATTTTTCAAGTGCGGTGCAGGAGATCCGAGAGACGGAAATCGTGCTCTCCACTCCTGAAGGAGCCATAACTCTCGAGAATGACTGCGTGTTGGCAATGACCGGCTATCACCCTGACGTGGATTTTCTGGAGAAAATGGGGATTGAGGTGGACCCGGAAACCTGCATCTCCCAGCACGATCCCAAAACCTTGGAGACCAATGTAAAGGGTATTTATCTGGCCGGCTCCATCGTGTCCGGGAAGATGACCAACCGCATCTTTATTGAGACAGGGCGCTTTCACGGAGAGCAGATCTTTAAGTATTTTTCCAATGAAGGTGAGCCCGTGAGTGCCGGCGCCTGAGCCTCTATTCAGTAGGTTCCTCTCGAGATACGATACAATCAGACCCATGGAGATCACCTCACCGCGTCCAGAGCGCGCCATCCTCGTCGGTGTGTACCCGGATAATCGCAGCCGCTCCTTCGAGGAGGAATCCCTACGGGAACTGGAAGAGCTGACAGCCAGCGCAGGCGCACAGGTCTTGGAAGTCTTTCTTCAGGAGAAGTCCCGACCCGATCCCTCCTATCTGGTCGGTCGAGGGAAATTGGAAGAGATTCAGGATGCCGTCTTCAGGTGCCAGGCGGATCTTGTGATTTTTAACGAGGACCTCACACCTGCTCAGCTTCGCAACCTGGAAGAATCTTTGGAGACAAAGACGATCGATCGTAGTGAGCTCATTTTGGACATCTTTACTCAAAGGGCACGCAGCCGAGAGGGGAAGCTGCAGGTGGAACTGGCCCAGTTGGAGTATTGGCTGCCGCGACTCACCGGAACCGGCGTGGCCTTATCGCGTTTGGGAGGTGGCATTGGTACCCGTGGACCTGGAGAAACGAAACTCGAGGTCGATCGTCGCACCATTCGGGTGCGCATTTCACGCCTCAAGAAGGAATTGAAGAAATTGGAAGCGCGGCGAGCGCTGCACCGCGCAAAGCGTCAAGGAGTGCCCATTCCCACGGTGAGTCTGGTCGGCTATACCAATGCAGGGAAGTCGACTCTTTTCAACAGCCTGACCCACCAAGAAACCTATGTCAGCGGCAGGATGTTTGCCACCTTGGATCCCTTGGTGCGCAAGTTTGCGCTGGATTCCGGACAGGAGGTGCTTCTCAGTGACACCGTGGGGTTTATCCGGAAGCTTCCCCACACGCTGGTGGCAGCCTTTCATGCCACACTGGAGGAAACGCTGGAGGCTGATTTGATCCTCCATGTGCTGGATGTGTCTCATCCCAACTATCGGGCCCTGCGGCAGGCCGTCCATGAAGTCCTGGATGAGATCGGCCTGGAGGACACTCCCATCCTGGAAGCCTGCAATAAGATCGATCTGTTGCAGAAAGTTCCCCGCGTCGATCCTTCAGGTGAACATATTTTCATTTCTGCTCGAACCGGAGAGGGGCTGCCCCAACTGCTTCAGAGAATCGAGTGTTTGATCAATCGAAATTACCGCGAAGTCCACCTCACCATTCCCTTTGATCGAGGGGATGTGGTTTCACAACTGCGGGAACGAGCACACATCCGATCTCAGGAATACCGCGCGGATGGAATTCACCTGCTGGTTGCCCTGCCTCTGGCTGATCTTGGCCGTTACAAAAAGTTCGTGGATAGCAAAGTGGATGAAAACTGATGTATCGAGTCGCCATCATCGGAAGACCCAACGTCGGTAAGTCTACCCTGTTTAATCGGCTCACCCGCAAAAGAAAGGCCATTGTCGGGGATGAACCTGGAATAACCCGGGATCGCCTCTTTGAGATTGCTCGGTGGGATGAGAAGCAGTTTGAGGTGATCGACACAGGAGGGTTGATCCCGGATAGGAAAGAGATCATTCCTGAGAGGATCCTCCAGCAGGCGGAGATTGCCATGGAGGAGGCTGATCTCATTCTCTTCGTGGTGGATGTCCGACAGGGGATGAGTCCGCTGGATGAGACCTTGAATGCTCTCCTGCGATCGCGGGGCAGGGAATACCTACTGGTGGTGAACAAAGTGGATGTTCCTCAACTCGAGCCCGAAGTGGCACCATTCTATGCCTTGGGTGTGGAAACCCTCTATCCGGTTTCCGCCGAGCACAAACTGGGCGTCTCCACCCTGGTAGAGGAAATACTGGAGCGAATTCCGGAGTCGGCGGAGGTGGACGCTGGAGAGGAGATCCGAGTCGCCATCATTGGCCGTCCCAACGTGGGGAAGTCGTCACTGTTGAATCGCTTTCTGGGTGAAGAGAGAGTCATTGTGACTGACATCCCAGGGACCACCCGCGACTCAGTGGATTCGGTTCTGCAGTTCCAAGATCAGTCCTATCGTTTGATCGATACGGCGGGCATTCGCCGCAAGGGAAGAACGGTACTGAAAGCGGAGAAGATGTGTGTCGTGATGGCGCGAAAAAGCCTGGAGCGATCCGATGTCGTGCTGTTGGTGATCGATGCCACGGAAGGTGCCATCAAGTTGGATGCCACCATTGGAGGCTATGCCCACGATGCGGGTAGATCGATCATCGTGGTGGTCAACAAGTGGGACTTGATTGCTCGGGACACTCATACGTCTGTCGAATTGGAAAAAGAGTTTCGCCTGAAGATGCGCTTTCTTCACTACGCGCCCATGATCTTTGTTTCCGCAAAGTCGGGTCAGCGGGTGGCCAAGATCCTTGAGCTGGTGAGCGAAGCCAATAGGTCCCGCCGGATTCGCGTTCCTACCGGTGAACTCAATACATTTCTGGAGAAGGAGATTCAACCTATCTTGATGTCTTCCAGTTCGCGAAAGTTCCGGGTCAAGTATGCCGCCCAGGTCGCGGTCACTCCTCCCACCTTTGTTTTCTTTACCCGGGGTTCCAAGAAGTTGCATTTTTCAACCCAGCGATTCATCATGAACCGTCTGCGCGAAAGGTATGGTTTCTATGCTACCCCGATCCGGCTTTTGCATCGGGGAAGCAAGAAAAGGCCGTAAGGGTTCAACTGCCTCAAGATCCGGCTGATTCCGGGTTTGTTGGGTAGGGGCGCACGGCCGTGCGCCCTATAAGCCGTTGATCAATTGAGGTTTTTGGGCGCACAGCCGTGCGCCCCTACAGGCCTTAATCAAGATCAAGTGGGGTTTCGAGAACGCGCACGTCAGCACCACAGCACGACCGCACGAACTAGGTGGGCT
>JACZQQ010000231.1 GCA_022545645.1 Acidobacteriota bacterium
GGTTGAGGCCGACACATCGTCCATGCTCACGATGTTGCCATTGACGAAAAGGGTGTCCGCGTACCCCTGACGGGCCACTTCAATTGGAATCTGAGCCCAAGAGGTGGTGGCCTGAGCCACCCAAATGACCCCCAGGGTCAGGAAAAGACCGACGAATTTGCTCATGGATCGATGAATACTCAAGTGCCCCTCCTTTATTCTTGTGAACGAATAGACTCCTTTGCTTCGTTCCAAGAACCTATGAATAATCCGAGACTTCAATTGCCTGCTTCAGCCAGAGGCTTGCCTATGTGTGCTACATCCGCATCTTCAAAGGTGTAAGCGGGCCCCACGGCCTCGACCCCGAAATCCCTGGCCAGGGACTCCTGGAGCACGACGACCTTTCCACCCACCATGGTCATCAAGGGGCGGATTTTCAAGATGTCATCGATCGGAACCGTCAAGTAGTCTCGGTCGGTAACCAGCAGATCGGCAAATTTTCCCACTTCCAGGGTACCGAGCTCATCCGGTTTGGTGACATACTCGGCTGCCCAGGAGGTCCACATCTTTAGGGCGTGCACCCGGTCAATCCGTTCCTCCGGCTGCCAGACTTGTCCATCGAACTTGCGGGTGATGGCCTGCCACAGCTGGAAGAAAGGAGGCTGGAATCCCGGCGCTACACTTCCCTCGCCAGGTCGACCGAAGGCGCCCCCGCCGTAGTGCTGCCCGGCGATCTTGATGCCCGAGTCGATCCAGGTCTTGATGGGCAGGATGAAGTCGTTCATTTGGGGACCGTAATCGTTGATCCAGTTGGGAGCCTCACGGATGTAATCGGGACCACAGCTCAACATGATTCCATAGTCCTTCAACCCCTGAATGATATCGGGCTGCTTTCCGATGAGATTGCAATGCTCACTGGTCATCTTGAGGTTGCGAATGTCCTCCATGGACATGCCACTGGCGGCCCGGGCTCGGTCAATCATCCTGAAATAGGCTCGGGCGCTCTCGCTGCCACACATGTGGACTCCCGCCAACCGCCATCCCGACTTCAGAGCATTTTCCAGGACATCCCAGGGCAGATCGCCCGGTTTGGGGCAGACTTCCCGCGCCTTGATATGGGGTGGCGCCTGGGTATCGGGACCGGTACAGGATTCCGGATAAATCGAATCCCAGCGCTCGGAAGCCACCCCGTCAATCCACAGGTAATCGTTGCCAATACCCTGCAGCACACCGGTGCGCCGGTAGATCTGTCGGGTTTGCTGGGGATCGGTGGGCATTCGGTGCACTTCATAGTGTGCAGATAATCGAATGGGCATTTGGCCCAGACCGGCCAGGGTGGCATAACCGGTCATCACTTTGGGAAAGGGAATACGGGTGGAGATGGTGGTGACTCCGATGGAAGCCCATTCCTCTGATACCAGCTTCAGGGCCTGGGCCAGAGTTGCCGCCGGGAGCTTCTCAAGAAACATTTCCCAGGTAATCACGGACATCTCCTGACTGCCCACCCAGCCGAGTTCCGGGATGTCTTCCCCGATATCCACTCCGTGCATGGTTTCCTGAATAGAGGCTGAGTAACCGGGTAGAAAATCATTCACGACCTCCAGGGCCTTGGAATTCAGGTTGCCTCTCAACCCAGGGTTGACCAGAACCGGGTTATCCGGTGACCACAGATCGATGGTCCTGCGGTTGATCAAGCGGCGAGCAAAGCCCCAAGAACGGGCTTCGATGGGAGCATCGGGGTGACCTTCTACCCGAAGGATCACCCAATCGCCCGGATCGATATTCTTGATCGTTTCCTGGAGCTTGTCACGGATGTTGGCCTGGGTTTTCTCCAGGTCTCGCTCGGCCTGTGCCGTAACGATGACCCCGTTGGGAGGGTACTTGAAGCCGAACCGTTCCAGATAACGGATGGCGCCGCCGTAAATGTGCATGTGGGGTTCAATGATGCCCGGGATCAGGGTACGTCCTTTCAGGTCGTGGATCCGGGTATCAGGTCCCGCCAGGGCCCTGACTTCCTGATTATTCCCCAGTTTCATGATCCTGGTGTCCTTGACGGCAATGGCCTGGTAAACGCTGCCCACCTCGGTTGAGGCCGACACATCGTCCATGCTCACGATGTTGCCATTGACGAAAAGGGTGTCCGCGTACCCCTGACGGGCCACTTCAATTGGAATCTGAGCCCAAGAGGTGGTGGCCTGAGCCACCCAAATGACCCCCAGGGTCAGGATAAGACCGACGAATTTGCTCATGGATCGATGAATACTCAATTGTTCCTCCTTTATCCTTGTGACTTAATACCAGTCCAGAATCCGAACCTGAATACCCGGATCCGTTACCGCCTTTTGAAAGGCCCCTAAATCAGATTCTCCATAGTGGTACGGATAGACCACTTTGGGCTTGAAGCCATTGACACATTCGGCTGCCTCCTCGGGCGTCATGGTGTAGGGGAGATTCATGCAAACGAAAGCGACGTCGATGTCCCGGAGTTGCTTCATCTCGGGTATGCACGCCGTATCTCCGGAAAGATAGAAACGCTCATTTCCAAACGACAAGATATAGCCGTTGCCTCTTCCCTTGGTGTGATAAAGCTGTCCCGGTTGGGGACCACGCTGGAGATTGTACATCGGGATTGCTTCAATTCGGATACCGAGTACTTCAGTGGTTTCACCGTTGTTGAGGATCTGGGCGTCGGTCACCGTTTTCTGAACGGCGGCCGGTGCGATGATCCGGGTGCCCGGTTTCCGCACTTTGGCGATCTGCTCCGGATCCAAGTGGTCGGCATGAATGTCGGTGATCAGAATCAGATCAGCCGGGGGAATGTTCTCGTAGTTTCCGCGACTCCAGGGATCCACATAGATGGTCTTATTTTGCCAGGTCAGAACGACGGAACCGTGGGTAATCGGGGTTATTTCCACCTGGCTTTCAGGGGGTAAGAAAAAAAGGGAAAGGAGTAACGAAAAGTACATCATAAGGCTCCTAGAAAATTTTGCGTTAGTCCTGGAACGCGACCACTGTACCACCTTCCTGCCGGGATATGAAGGTCAAACTCGCCTCCCCGTGAAGTGCTGAAGGGGACGGATTTCCATACCGGATGTACGATTTGGAACAGGCAATTAGGATCGCCAACGGGTAAGATCAGTCAAGGGTTGGGACAGATGTGGATTGCATCATTGTTGGCAGCCATTATGCTGGCCTATGCCAACGGGGCCAATGACAATTTCAAAGGGGTGGCCACTCTTTTGGGAAGCCGCACCACGAATTACCGGCGAGCCTTGTTTTGGGCTTGTTCGACCACTCTGGCGGGGTCGATTGCGGCGGCCTGGGTTGCCCAGGAGCTCGTAGATACGTTTTCTGGCAGAGGCCTGGTTCCTGATGCCATTGCCTCCGCTCCAGCATTTTCGGCCTCGGTCGGACTGGCTGCGGCGGCCACGGTTTTGCTCGCCACCTACCTGGGACTTCCCATTTCCACTACCCATGCCTTGACGGGAGCGTTGGTCGGCGCGGGTCTGATCCATGCCGCAAACGAGGTTGCTTTCTCCCATCTGGGCACAGTGTTCCTCGCCCCACTCCTTGTGAGTCCCTTGTTGGCGATGATGTGTGCCGCTGGCCTTTATCTGATCTTTAGAACCTGCCGTTTGGCTTTGGACATCAACAAGGAGAGCTGCCTGTTTTGGGGCATTCCCGTGGCCAAGGTCCTGGACCAGCTTCATTACCTGAGCGCGGGGGCAGTGGGATTTGCGCGGGGATTGAATGATACCCCTAAAATTGCCGCTCTTTTGGTGGCCAGTGGCACCTTAATTCCAGAAGCACGTTATGGGGTGGTGGCTCTGTTTATTGCTCTTGGGGGTTGGTTGTCGGCTCGCCGGGTCGCTGAGACCTTGAGCCATAAAGTGACGACCATGAATTCGGGCCAAGGCTTCTCCGCTAATCTGGTGACCGCATTTTTGGTCATCATTGCCTCTCGTTTGGGGATGCCCGTCTCCACAACCCATGTCAGTGTGGGTGCCCTGTTTGGAATCGGGTTGCTGTCGGGTCATGCAAACAAACGTGTGATTGTCTCTATCGTGTCTTCCTGGGTGGGCACATTGCCGTTGGCAGCAGTTCTGGCGGCCATACTTTGCTGGGCCCTCATGGCCTAGACTAACTTTTGGAATAAAGACCTCTCCTATCGACATTTCTATTAGGTGATAGGTAAAAGGAGGGTTTTTATGAGTACGGCGCAGGTTCAATGTGAGGAGTTGGTGAGCGTAGACCGTGTTTGGCACTTGAGGCAAACGGGCCTCATGGACGGGCTCCCACTCTCTGATCTCAATGCTGTTCTGTCTGCTTGTATCGACCGAATCTACTCG
>JACZQQ010000232.1 GCA_022545645.1 Acidobacteriota bacterium
ATATAGGTGATCGGACCATGAAAAACTCCGTCCTCAAAACGATCAGCCGTGCCAAGGGAAAGCTACAATTGGAAGGTCTCGTCAAGGGAGTCGCCATTCTGATCGCCTTTCTCTTACTAGGTTCCTTTCTTTTCACATTTATTCTGGCCCGCAATAACTTTTCCGATAGCGCACTGTTGCTGACCCGGACGGGTGGAGTTTTGGGTGCACTTTTTTTGTTCGGCTACTACATTTTCCGTCCTCTCTGGAACTCACCCTCCAAGAGACAGGTTGCCCGCTTTCTGGAGGAACGGTACCCGCAACTGAAAGAGCGAGTTTCAACGGCAGTTGAAATCGAGACCACCTCTACAGGTGTCCATCCCGAGATTCGAAGGCTGATTCAACAGGACGCCAGAAAACAGCTGGGGAAAATTCCCCAGCCTCGCCTTTACCATCGACGAAGGAGCCTTGCATCCCTGGTGGCCTTATTCTCTTCTCTGGCCATATTTACCTTTCTCTTTCTGAAGGGGCCCGAGGTTTATCCCTACAGTCTGAATAAATTGCTGCGATGGTTTGACCAGTCCCAAACTCCCATTTATTCCATTGAGGTGACTCCGGGGAACATCACGGTGGGGAAACGTTCTGATCTGGAAATTCGAGCCACACTCAAGGGATTCGAATCCGAAACTGTAGAGCTGATGGTCCGTTACGAAAATCAGCCCCAATGGGAAGAAGCCAGCATGAATCCCGATCTTCAGGGAGGTGATTTTGTTTTCATCTTTTTCGATATTCGGGATCCCATCAGCTATTACGTCAAAGCCGATGGAATCCAATCGGCAACTTACAGCATTGAGGTTTCAGAAATCCCCTATGTGGAATCATTGAAGGTGGTTCTTCAGTTCCCAGGCTACACCGGTCTGGAGAACATGACTCTGGAGGATGATGGAGACATCCGTGCACTGGTGGGAACCCAGGCCGAGCTTTTCATCCAAACGGATCAACCCATCCAGAGCGGAAAGATCAAATTGGAAGAGGGTGGTGAAATCCCCCTGGAAATCCTGACCCCTCAGGAGCTGCGTGGAGTTCTCAAGATCACACAGGACGACTACTACAGGATCCATCTGCAGGACCAGGAAGGCTTCTGGAATCCGGCCTCTGATGAATATCTGATCGAGGCCCTTGAGGATCAACCTCCCATCGTGAGGTTTACCCGGCCGGGTCGCGATCAGAGGGTCACCAATATCGAAGAGGTGTTCGCCGAGATCAAGGCGGAGGATGACTACGGGGTCTCCCAGCTGGCACTGCGCTTTTCCCTCAATGGGGATCCTGAGCAGGAAGCTCCGTTGAACTACCCGAAGGGTTCAAGTTCCTTCTCCACCTCCCATACTTTTTATCTGGAGGAGTTTGCTCTGGTGCCGGGAGATTTCATCTCCTACTACGCGGAGGCTTCCGACGCGGTTTCTTCCTCTTCCACCGACATTTACTTCTTCGAAGTTGAGCCTTTCGACCGAGAGTACTATCAATCTCAGCAGAGTGGAATGGGCGGCGGCGGCCAAAGAGAGAACATTGATCTCTCCAAGCGACAAAAAGAAATCATCGCGGCTACTTTTAAACTGGAACGAGACCGCGATCGTCAGTCCAAAGATGAGTTGGAGGAAAACAGCCAGACCTTGGCTCTTGTCCAACAGCGGCTTCAGTCCGAGGCTCAAACCATCGTCGATCGGATGGAGCGCCGCACCGCGGCAGTCAGTGACCCCCGTTTTCAGAAGATGGCGGAGCACTTGAAAGAGGCGATTACCCATATGGAACCGGCTCACCAGCATCTCAATGAGCTGGAGACCAAAGAGGCTCTTCCAGAAGAGCAAAAATCTCTCCAGCAGCTCATGCGCGCCGAGGCTCTCTTTAATGAAATTCAGGTCTCTTTCGCCCAGAACCAGGGCGGAGGAGGGGCTTCTGCCCAGGATTTAGCAGATCTGGTTGATCTAGAGTTAGACAGAACCAAGAACCAGTACGAGACCCTGCAGCAGAATCGCGAGACCAATCAGGAGCAGGCTCTGGATGAGGTCCTGGAAAAACTCAAGGAACTAGCCAAACGCCAGGAGCAGCTGGTGGAACGACACCGCCAGCGAGGCAGGCAAGGGTCCTCCGGCTCCAATATGTCTCAACAGGAGTTGATTGACGAGGTCGAGCGTGTCGCCCGTGAACTGGAGCGCCTTTCACGCCAACAGCAGGATCCTCGACTGCAGAATATCAGCCGTGATTTGAGGCAGGCTGTGCGCGACATGCGTCAAGCCCAGTCCAGTGGGCAAAACGACCAGGAGGCTCAAATGCGTGCTCAGCAGGCCCTGGAACGTCTTCAGGAAGCCCAGCAGGGTCTGGGTCAACAGCGCCGCCAGCGGCTGGCTGAAGATCTGCAGCAACTCAAGGAGCAGTCTGAGCGCCTGGTCAAAGAACAAAAAGACGTGCTGGATCAGGTTGGGGATATCCATAAAACCGCCAAATCGGGGAATTTGGATCCCAATTATATCCGCCAGCTGCGAAACGTGTTGCGCCAAAAATCCCGACTCCAGGAAGATCTTCAGCAGTTGGAAGGAGACCTCCATCAAAGTGCTCGGCAGATGGAGTCCAAGCAAACGGAAGCCTCGCGTAAGCTCAAGCAGGCGGCGCTGGGCATACGAGACCAGCGGATCCCGGAAAAGATGGAGGATGGAACCAACCTTCTTGCCCGCGGCTGGACCGATCTGGCCAAGGAGCGTGAGAAAGGGATCATGAATGACCTGGAGGAAATGGCTCAAAGGATCCGCGAAGCCGAGAAGGCCCTGGGTTCGGGCAATCAGGAAACTCCAAGGGAGAAGTTGCAGCGTGCTCTAAGCCAGGTAGGCAACCTGGTGGAAAATCTCGAATCCCTTGAAAATCGAGCTTCCGGCAATAACCAGGAAGGCCAAAGAGGGGAACAGGGGGAGCAGCAGGGACAGCAACAGGGACAGCAGCAAGGACAACAAGGGCAACAACAAGGGCAACAAGGTCAACAGGGACAGCCGGAATCTCAGGGCTCAGAGTCGGCCCAGGGCGGCCAATCCCGAGCCGGTATTTCCCGTCAGGCGGGAAGAAATCCCAATGCCTCTGGAGTCGACCCCCGCCAAGTGGGACGGGAATGGCGGGAGCGCGTTGAGGATGCCGAGGAGTTGCGCGGCCTGCTGGAGGGACGTACCGATCTGGGAAGGGATGTGGCAGGTTTGATCCGCAGGATGCGCCGGTTGGACGCCCAGCGTATCTTTGATGACGCTGAAGAACTGGCCCGATTGAAGTCTCAGGTCATCGATGGCTTTCGCCAGCTGGAGTTAGAGCTCAACCGAACCTTGGATGAGGAAGTTGAGAACCTGCTGAGGCTGGTCGACGGCGATGAAGTGCCACCCGAGTTTCGCCAGCGAGTCGAAGAGTACTACCGGACCCTGGCCAACCGAAGAAATCCAGACTGAGTACCACCGGAAGAGACTATTCCCTGAGTTCAAGCTGTTTTCGGATGAGTTTCACAAGACTGTCTTTGATCTCAGAATGGCGGGGAATAGGAGCTTGTCGCCCCGTTTTAGGGTTAACATAGAGATCATGTTTCTTCCCGTGCCGCCGTAGAGAGCACCCGGCATCAAGAAGTTCCCTGATGAATTGGCTTCGCTTCACACCTCTATGGGTAGCTCTTTCGTTTTCGCCCCGGACTGCGGTGGCGATTCCTCTTCCAAAATAAGACGATAAGCGTCCTTGATATTCCCTTCCAGTTCTTCGAGGGACTCGCCTTGGCTGAACACCCCCGGTACCTCCTTCAATTTACCTACGTACCAATCCTCATCTATCCAGTACTCTAGGGTGAACCTTGTAAGCATAGCCTCTTACTCCTTGCCACCCATTATACAAGCTCCTCGAATTTTGAGCGTCTTGGAACTTCCAAGGAGTCGGTTGAGACGTATATGGCCTCGCTGAATTGATTGAGCTATACTGGCCACTCCCGGCGCCGGAGTGGCGGAATTGGCAGACGCACCAGACTCAAAATCTGGCGAGGGGTGACTCTCGTGGGGGTTCGACTCCCCCCTCCGGCACCATAGAATCAATGAGTTAGCGCATTTCCACCAACTCGAGTTCCACCTCAGCCGAGGTCGTGTCTCCCATATGTCTCCCACTTAAATCCTGCACGAACTGTTCTAGTTCTTCCCGTTCTGCATTCTGAGCAGCACGCACCGCACGCTCTGCATGTGTCGGTACAAGGTGGAGGTAACGCTGTGTTGTCGCGATGCGCTTATGACCCAGGTAATCCTTGACTGTGTAGATGTCTACGCCGTGAATTAGCCATT
>JACZQQ010000233.1 GCA_022545645.1 Acidobacteriota bacterium
GGACTTTGAGGCGGAAGCGAATCGGCGCAAACAGATCTACCAGGACTCTCTCAAGGCGCTTCAGATCGTCAATCAGCAGAACACCCGGCAAATGGGGGTCATTAAAAGGCGCGACCCCAGGACTGTCATCATCAAATCCCCCTTGTCCGGTTACATTGACGAAATCTATTTCGTGCCGGGTG
Source organism: Acidobacteriota bacterium (assembly GCA_022545645.1). GTDB lineage: Bacteria > Acidobacteriota > UBA6911 > RPQK01 > JADFOI01 > JADFOI01. Next base: position 183 of record JACZQQ010000233.1, read on the forward strand.
ACATCAACCCCGACGGTGAGTTTCGAAAACTCTTGACCATCATCGACCTTTCCACCGTCTGGGTTCGGGCTGAGATCTATGAAAGGGACCTGCCCCTTTTTCAGAATGCTCCAGAAGCTCTGATCGCCACCTCGGCTTATCCCGGGGAAACTTTTCGTGCCCGCTTTCAAACCCTGGGCAGCGAGATCGATCCCGAGACCCGCACTCTCCCCGTCTATTTCGAGATATCCAATCCGGAGGGGAAGCTGAAGGTGGGACTAAGGGTCACCATCAGCCCAATCACCGACCAGAGCTAAAGCTCTGGTCGGAAATATCAAATCCTAAATCCCAAATTCTAAACAAATTCTAAATCCTAAATTCCAAATTCCAAACCTCAGAGTGTGAGTTCACGGACTGTTTCAAATCGAATTTGTTTGTGATTCACTGTTTGAAATTTAGGATTTGGAATTTGGAATTTCTCCGGAGGAGTTTCTCCGAAGGAGTTAGCCTCCTTCTGTCATCGACCGGGGGTCCAGAACCTGCTCCAGTTCCTTCTCGGGCAGGACCTTCTGCTCCGTTGCCACTTCACGGACAGTGCGGCCCGTCTCATAGGCCTCCTTGGCAATAGCCGCCGCCTGGTCATATCCGATCTTAGGAGCCAGGGAGGTGACCATGGCCAGGGAGCGCTCCACCATTTCCTCACACCGTTCCCGATTCGCCTTCAGGCCATCTACACACTTTTCTTTCAAAACGTTGCATCCATTGCTCATGAGGTGAATCGACTGGAGGAGATTGTAGGCGATGATCGGTTTCATGACGTTCAGTTCGAAATTGCCCGACTGACCTCCCAGTGAAATGGTCACATCATTACCGATCACCTGAGCGGCAATCATGGTCACGGCCTCAGGAATAACCGGGTTCACCTTGGCCGGCATGATGGAGCTTCCCGGTTGAGTGGCAGGAAGAAAAAGCTCTCCGATGCCGCAGCGTGGTCCGGAGCCCAGCCAGCGTAAGTCGTTGGCGATCTTCATTAAACTCACGGCAACCGTTTTGAGCATACCACTGGCTTCCACAGCCGCATCCCTGCTGGCCAGTGCCTCAAACTTGTTTTTCGCCTCCCGAAAGGAAATTCCCGTCCACTCGGAAAGTTTTTCGACCACTCGAGGGGCGAACTCGGGAGGACAATTGAGACCGGTTCCCACGGCGGTCCCCCCAATGGCCAGTTCCGAGAGGGCAAAGCGAACCGACTCCATTCTCCTGATGGCGTGCTCCATCATGGCAGCGTAAGCGGAAAACTCCTGTCCCAGACGGATGGGAACGGCGTCCTGCAGGTGGGTTCGGCCAATTTTTACGATCGGGTCAAATTCCTTGGCCTTGGCGTCCAGTGAGGCATGAAGCTGCTTGAGGGCTGGAATCAATCTCTGATCCATCTCCTCCAGGGCTGCCACATGAATGGCGGTGGGGATCACGTCATTGCTCGACTGACTCATGTTGACGTGGTCATTGGGATGCACTTCCCGGTTCCCAATTTCTCCACCCTTAATCTCGATGGCCCGGTTGGCAATGACTTCATTGGTGTTCATGTTGGTGGAGGTGCCCGAACCGGTTTGAAAGATATCCACCACAAACTGTTCGTCCAGTTTGCCCTCAATCACCTCATCGGCTGCCTGGGTGATGGCAGCGGCAAGCCCTTTCTCCAACGATCCCAACTCCAGATTGGTCTGGGCTGCTGCCTTTTTGATCAGGCCCATGGCACGAATGAAGGGTCGAGGGAAACGCAATCCACTTATGGGGAAGTTCAGCACAGCGCGTTGGGTTTGGGCACCATAATAGCTGTCGGCTGGAACCTGCATCTCTCCCATCGAATCCTTCTCAATTCTTTGTTTGCTCATTAAGTCCTCCATGAGTTTCGGTAAGTTTCACGAAAAGAAGAATAAGACAAAACGAATGGATTGGAAAGGAGGCTTCACCTCTCTCCAACTTTCGATTGCTTTCCGCTACCGCCGTCAGTATCATCAGCAGAAATCACACGTACAGGAGTTCGGGGCAGGCATGTGAGCTGGGGATATGTGCTCTCTGCCGAAAGGAGCTTGAAATGAAAAGATGGGTCTTGGCGCCGCTGAAACCATGGGTTAAAAAGGGCATCGGCGGGGTAATCTTGATGGGGATCACCGCCGGGCTACTGGGTCACGCCACCTTACTGAGCACGGTGCCTCCAGCCAACTCGCGGCTGGAGCAGGCTCCCAAAAGGGTGGAACTGCATTTTAATGAAGGGATTGAGGAGATTTTTAATGGCGTGAAGGTACTCAACCGCAATGGGTTGCCCGTACACAGTGGCCAAGCCGCTCTGTCCAGGAACCGCCAGGAACTCTCGGTGGCCCTCAAGGACAACATTCCCAACGGGATCTATACCGTCTCCTGGCGAGCCACTTCCTCGGACGGCCATCAAATTGGGGGCAACTTCGGTTTTTCGGTGGGAGAGGAATTTCAGGCCTCGGGGATGGTTGCAGGTCCGTCCGACGAGGGGGAAAACTGGCCGAGCTTCTCCATGGCACTCACCCGGTGGCTCTACTTTCTAACCCTGATGATGTTCGTGGGAGGATTTACCTTCGGCTCCCTCATCCTGGTGCCGGTGATCAAGCATCCCGAGTTGGAGATCCCGGCCGAAGTCCTGACTGCCCTGCGGAAACCCTTTCTTCGTATTTTCCTGTTGAGTTGGGTGGTGCTGCTGGTGACGGCCTTTTTCAATTTACTTTTCAAGGCTGCCGCCATGGCCGACACTCCGCTGCTGGGAGCCGCAAACGGGGATATCCTGACGGCCGTGATCTCCTCGAGTCAATACGGGCGGATGTGGGCTCTTGGAATGGTGGTCACCCTGGTTGCCGGAATTGTGTTTTGGCTGTATCGGAGCATCTGGACGGCTCCCCAGGATATTTCAAAAAGCGCGCTTTTACTGTACCTGGGAAGCGCACTGGGTGCAGTTCTCCTTTTTTCGGTTTCCAATTCAGGACACGCCGCAGCGGTCACTGAATGGAAAGCCGTCGCTTTGGGCAGCGATGTGCTTCATCTCATGGCTACGGCCATCTGGGTGGGTGGACTGATCTATCTGGTGCTGTTGATGCGATCGCTCTCGGCAGCCGAGCCGCCCCTGCGGGCTCAATTGCTGGGTAAGGTGATTCCCCGCTTTTCTCGGATGGCACAGTTCTGTGTTTTGACCATCGTGCTCACGGGTGCCTATACCACCTGGATACATATGCCTTCCTGGTCCGCATTTGTGACCACCTGGTACGGCTGGACGCTTCTGACCAAGATCTTTCTGGTCCTTCCGCTCCTGGCCATCGGAGGGGTAAACCTGTTGGTGATCAAACCCCAGCTGGGAAAGAGTCTGATCGAAAAGGGGGAGAAAGCTTTGGAAGCCACTTTTGGAGTACTGAAGCGTTTTCGTCCTCTGGTTCAGGCGGAGGTGGTCCTGGGTGTGTTCATCTTGTTGGTGGTGACGGTTTTGACCAACCTGTCTCCGGCGGCCACGGCGGCCTCCGGCGGGCCCTCTCTGGTCTCCAACAGGACCGACTTTGACATCACCTTGCTCATCGAACCCAACCAGATTGGACACAATCAGGTCCAGGTGCTGATCAAGGACCAGGAGGGAAACTCGGTCGATCTGGAGAACGTTCTCCTGGATGTGATGATGACCGACATGGATATGCCCTGGCAGCGGCTCGAAGCCACCCTCCAGGAGGACGGTTCCTATCGAACCGAGGCCGTATTAGGCATGGCGGGCAATTGGAGGGTGAACGTCCGCGTCATGGAGAAGGGCTCCTCCGAGCAGCAAACCGCCGTTTTTGACGACTATCTGCCTTAGCCCGGACTATTCATAAACTGTCTGCTGCAGCGGCGGGATCATCCGTCCGGACTGCGTTGCGCTCCCTCGACCTCCTCGGCGTACTGCACGAGTACGCCTGCGGGGGTCTCGGTCGCGACGCCTTGTCCCGCCGGCGCTTCCGCCGCTTCGCGACGACAGCCTATGAATAAACCCGGCTGTCGTGCTGTTGTGCTGTTGTGCTGTTGTGCTGTTGTGGGAAGGTGACAGAGATGTCTGACATCCGTTTTGGACGTGCGCTTGAGC
>JACZQQ010000039.1 GCA_022545645.1 Acidobacteriota bacterium
GATTTGCATTTGCGGGTTCGCCCGCTGAGGCCTGGAGAGTCTGCCGGAGTGAAGGCGAGGTTCTCCACAGCTCTTGGTCCGCAAGATTATGTCACCCTGGAGACTCCCAGAGAGGTCAGGGTTGAGACTCCACCGGTGAGGATCGCGGCATTGAAGGAAGTGGCCTGGCGCATCCGCGCAGTAGAGCCGACCCGCGACTTTATGACGATTCACTGGGGTGATCGAACGGTCCAGAAAGAAGTAATCGTAGGAGACGATGAAGGTGCAGTGTCCGCGCTGCGCACCGGTAACATCACTGAAGTTCTGCTGAATCCAGGAGAGCCTCCCATTCAGAGGTCGACGGCAATCGAATCGATCCGGGTAGACTATCCCAGACGAGATTTTTCTTTGTTTGGCTGGAATATCCACTGGGTGATTTTGTTCTTTGTCTTCTGTACCGTATTTGGGTTTGCTTTTAAAGGTGTTTTGGGAGTGGAAATCTAAAAGTACCAACCCCGTCTCAAGAGCTACCTGAATGAGGTTTCTGAAACACATTTTCCCGAACAAGCAAGTTAAAGATGACATTATTGTCGTCTCAGGTTTGCCTCGCTCGGGGACTTCAATGATGATGGGCATGCTGGAGGCAGGAGGAGTTGAGATTCTCACGGACTGCGTCAGAGAAGCAGATGAGGACAATCCCAAAGGATACTTTGAGTTTGAACCTGTCAAGCAGCTTGCCCAGGACAGGAGTAAGTCGTGGCTTGAAGATGCTCCAGGTAAGGCAGTAAAAGTCATCTCTGAACTCCTCAAGGAACTGCCCTCGGGCTTTAGTTTCAGGTTGATCTTTATGAACCGGAATCTTGAAGAGGTGATCGCTTCTCAGAACAAGATGCTGGTTCGAAGAGGCGAGCCACCGGCTGCGGGTGATGATGAAAAGATGATGCTGCTTTTTGAAAGACATCTAGAGAAGGTGAAGCAGTGGATTGACCGCCAGTCCCATTTTGAAGTGCTCTTTCTGGATTACAAGAAGGTTTTGGAAGACCCCGACGGCCAGGCAGAGCAAATCAAGGCCTTTCTCCAAAGGGAGCTGGATTTGACAGAAATGGCCCGTGTCGTTGATCGACAGCTTTACCGCAATCGAAGCTGAAGGAGTCTGTTGACAACGCTCTCAGAGCAGCTCAGCTTTTTTCAGCCAGCTTCTTGATGTGTTCAAAGACTCTTAGATGAATCTTGTGAACCATCCGTTCGGACCACCAGCGCCAGTAGAACTTCGCGCGGTTGTCGTTTGGCCCGGGCAATGCTAACATTCAGCCCCCGGAGGAAAGGATGCCCAAATACTTACCCGTTCAATTGGATGCTGCCAATCACGACATCAAGGCCGTGTACGACAAGATGGAGAAGGACATTGGATTCGTCCCCAACTTCATCAAGACGATGGCCCACAGTGGGAACTTCCTGGAAGCCGTAGCGAATCTTTATCGTACGCTCCTGGGTGAGACCAGCCTCAGCGAAAAACTCCGCCAATTAGCCATCCTCAAGACCTGCAAGATCCAGAAGTGCAAATACACGATCATCTGTTACACGGACCTGGCCAAGAAAATGGGGTGGACCGACGAACAGATTGAGGCCATGGATGATTACCCAGAAAGTGATCTTTTCAGCTACTACGAGAAGGAGACTCTTCAGCTTGCCGAACTGGTCACTCTGGAGCCCGACGAGATACCGGATGATTACTGGCTGCAGCTGGACAATCACTTCACCTCCGATCAGGTCGTTGAATTGATTACCCTGATCGGCTTCTTCAATATGATCAATCGGTTCATACTGACCCTGGATATTGAACCGGATCCCCAGTTTGCCGTACAGGAACAGTAGCTTCTCAAACAGAAGTTGAAGGGCAAACGGCTGGTGAGATTTCAGGCCATCTTTTTTGATCTCTTCAACACGCTGCTCCACTTTGATTTCTCCCTGCTCCCGCAGGTTGAGTTCCAGGGACAGCTTCTCCCCACCACCAGCGTGGAAGTGTATCGCCAGCTGAGCGAAAGCAGGGACCCGTCCTTTCCCTACTCGCGCTTTCTGGAAGAGTTCCAGGAGAGTCTGGAAATCGTGACCCAGCTGAGGAACCAGGAGCATCGGGAATTCTCCTGTCTGGACCGTTTTCAGATTCTCTGCAAGCGGTTAAACGTTCAAGACAAATCGGTAGCGGAGTTTATCGTCAAGGTCCACATGGATGAACTGTTTCGCACCATGCACTTCCCGGATCATAAAAAAGCTCTTCTGGATCAGCTTCCCCCTATTCCTCTGGTCCTGGTCTCGAATTTCGATCATGCCCTGACCGTTCGTCGGGCTCTTCGCGAGTTCGGATTGGAAGAGCGCTTCGAGGCCATCTTCATTTCCGATGAGGTGGGCTGGCGCAAACCCGGGGATGAGTTCTTTAACGTCGTCTTGAAGACAACCGGATATTCTCCCCAACAGTGTCTCTATGTTGGAGATGACCCGGAGGCGGACGTTTATGGCGCCACCCGTCAGGGATTTCAAGTGGCCTGGCTGGTGGAGAACCGTCCACCTGAGGATTCTCCCGTTCAGCCGAAGTGGACCATCCGGGACCTGAGTCAGATTCTGGAGATCGTGGAAGAAACGGACAGCTGACAACAGACCACAGACCGCCTGGTAATATAGTAGTAGTGAAACAGCCAAAGGTCATTCAATGAACATTCTGGTGACCGGTGCGGCGGGCTATATCGGCAGCGTCGTGACCGAAGTACTCATCGATCAGGGCCACTCCGTTGTTGCCCTGGACAACCTGCAGGCGGGACACCGGGAGGCCGTTCATCCCAATGCCGTCTTCGTTCAGGCCGACCTGGCCGACACCCAGGCCCTGGATCAGGTTTTTCGCGACCACGACCTGGATGCGGTGGTCCATATGGCTGCTGAGGCACTCGTATCCGTATCCATGAGCAACCCCCGCCGCTTCTTTTCCACAAACGTTCGAGGAGGCATGAATTTGTTGGACGCCATGCTCTCTCACGGGGTCAAGGAGATCATCTTTTCCTCCACCGCCGCCGTCTATGGCGAGCCCGAGGAAACCCCGATTAGCGAGGAGGCCCTCACCCGGCCGGTGAACTCCTACGGGGAGTCCAAACTCATGTTCGAGCGTATTTTAGACTGGTACGATCGGGCATACGGATTGCGCTACATCTCACTTCGTTACTTCAATGCTGCGGGTGCTTCAGAGAAGTGGGGCGAGGCCCATGACCCGGAAACCCACTTGATCCCTCTGATTCTAGACGTGGCAATGGGCAAGAAGGAGGAGATCCAGGTGTATGGGACCGATTACGATACTCCGGATGGTACCTGCATTCGGGACTACATCCATGTCCTGGATTTAGCCAAGGCCCATGTTCTTGCCTTGCAAAATCTGGATGGCAACAAGCCCCGTGTTTACAACCTGGGCAACGATGACGGTGATTCGATTTACCAGGTCATTGAAGCCGCGCGGCAGGTCACCGGCCATCCGCTCCCTGCTGTCCCCGCTCCAAGGCGCTCTGGCGATCCCGCCCGTCTAACCGCTACCTCAGCTCGGATCCGAAGCGAACTGGGCTGGGTACCTGATTACCCCGACCTTCACACCATCATCGAAACCGCCTGGAATTGGCACCAGAAACGCACCTAGCTCGCGTTCCAGGTTCTAGTTTGGAATTTGTTTGGGATTTGGAATTTGAGATTTTGAATTTCCAGCCGGTCTGCCGGCTGGTGTCAGTTCTCCAGCACCATCCGATCACCCTCCTCCCCGATATGTCCCACCAAAAACAGCATGGAGCAGGCGCTGAAGGTGGCCATTGCGCCGGCAAAGACAAGCGCTCCCACGAAAGATCCGGTCGCCCCCAAAATGTATCCGGTCAAAATGGGCGCCATCAGGCCACCAATGTTACCTCCGATGCTCTGGATGGAGGCCAGGGAGGCAAGCGCATTTTTTGGGGCCAGATCGATGGAGAGTGAATTGGAGGATGCAGTGGTCATTCTGAGACTGCCCATGCAGAGGGTCAGCAAGGTGATCGCCAGCCAGGTCTGGGTGGTAAATGCCGCAGCGACCAAAAAGACGGTAGCCCCCATCAGCCCACCTGCGATCATCCCCTTGCGTGCAGTATTCTTTCTGACTCCGCTTCGGATGAGAAAATCTCCCACCCATCCTCCTCCAATGGTTCCCGCGATTCCCATCAAAAAGGGAAGACTTGCAACGATTCCCGTGTCCAGAATCGTCATCCCCCGTTCAATCCTCAGGTAACCGGGAAGCCAGGTGATGAAGAAGAAATAGACGTAGAGATATCCCATCTGGCTAAAGGCCATTCCCCAGGTTGTCCGATGGCGTAAAAGTGAAAGCCAGGGAACTCGAATCTTTTTAGCTTCCTGCTCGGCTCCCTCTTCTCCTGAACGCGACCGGCCTGGGGGTGTTTCCTTGGGATAGAGGGTAAACCAGAGGAGAGTGAAAATCAGACTGGCGGCTCCGCCGACGTAAAACGCGGATTCCCATCCCAGGTTCTGGAGAAGGGATGCCGCTAAGGGTGATCCTACGGCCAATCCAATGGTTCCTCCACTAAAAATGAGTCCCACGGCCAGGGCTCTTTGATGGGAGCCCACCCAGTCGCGGATCGAGACCGCTCCGGCGGGAATCATCATGCAATGTCCAAATCCGAACAAGGCACGCCACAAAAAGAAACCGACGGCAGTGGTGGCAAGAGGCAGAGCCAGTGTGGCCAGACCCCAGACGATCGACCCGATGCCCATCACCAGAAGAGGTCCTAATCGATCCACCAGAAACCCGATCAGGGGCAGACCGGCCATGTAGCTCCAGCTATAGCCGGAGAGGACGAAGCCCATCGCTTCAGGGGAGATGTTGTAAAGGGTCATCAAGGTGGGAGCGGCCACACCCAGGGCAATACGGATGATAAAGGGAATGAAGTGACTTCCCCATACAAGAGCGATGACAGTCCATCTCTTGGTCGCTTGGCTTGATTCTGCTATGAGACTTTCTCCCCCTCGCCTCAGCCCATGATTGGTTGGCGCTCTATTCTGTATGGTCCTTGGACCATTGTCCACTGTTACTTGGCAGGGGCGCACGGTTTCTTGATGTCTGCGGTCTGCGCGCTCTTCGCCCGCGTTCCAGGTTTCAGGTCCCGGTTTGGAATTTGGAATTTGTTTGGGATTTGGAGTTTGGGATTTAGAATTTCCTTGACCGTTGACAGCGGTCAGCGGTCAAGGCAACATCGTTCTTCCCATCAAATACCGGTCGATCTCCCGGGCGGCATCTCGACCTTCCTTTATGGCCCAGACGACCAGCGACTGGCCACGCCGGCAATCGCCGGCGGCAAAGACTCCCTCAACACTGGTGGCATACTGACCGAACTCGGCCTTGAAGTTGGAGCGCGGATCGGTCTCCAGGCCCAGCTGGGGAACCAGAGTTTCCTCGGGACCGAGAAAACCCATGGCCAAAAAAACCAGATCTGCCTTCCACTCTTCTTCTGTGCCGGGAATCTCCTGCATCTCGAAGCGGCCATCCTCACCCTTGCTCCACTTCACACGAACCGTTCGGATGCCCGCCAATCTTCCGCTGTCCTCGATAAACTCCTTGGAAAGGATGCTGAATTCGCGCGGATCTTTGCCGAATTTGGTGGCCGATTCACCGTGACCATACTCGACCCGGTAGATGCGGGGCCATAGGGGCCAGGGGTTGTCGGGGGCGCGCTGATCCGGGGGTCTATCCAGTAACTCGAAGTTGACCAGACTCTTGCATCCATGACGCAGGGAGGTGCCGATGCAGTCGGTTCCCGTGTCGCCGCCGCCGATCACGATGACATCCTTGTCCTTAGCAGAGATGTACTGGCCATCCTTGAACTCGGAATCGAGAAAGCTCTTGGTGCTCTTGAGCAGAAACTCCATGGCGAAATGAACGCCCTGGAGTTGGCGTCCTGCAATGGGCAAATCGCGGGGCTTGGTGGCCCCGCAGGCCAGCAGGAGAGCCTGGTTTTTATCGACCAGCTCCTGGACTTCCATATTGACGCCCACATGGACGCCGGTCACAAACTCGATCCCTTCCTCTCGCAACAAATTCACGCGGCGATCCACCATCTCTTTTTCCATCTTCATGGGTGGGATCCCGTACATCAAAAGACCCCCGATACGATCATCACGCTCGTAAACGGTTACCGTGTGACCCACCTTGTTCAACTGGGCTGCAGCCGCCAATCCGGCAGGTCCCGAACCTACGATGGCGACCTTCTTGCCGGTGCGTTGGTCGGGAGGCTCCGGCTTGACCCAACCTTCGGCGAAGCCGCGGTCGATAATGGCGTTTTCGATGTTCTTGATGGTGACGGGAGGATCCGTGATTCCCAGGACACAGGCGCCCTCGCAGGGTGCCGGACAAGTGCGACCGGTGAATTCGGGAAAGTTATTGGTCTGGTGCAAGCGATCCAGGGCTTCCCGCCATTGTCCCTGATAGACCAGGTCGTTCCACTCCGGAATCAGATTGTCGATGGGACAACCGGCCTCGGATTGGCAAAAGGGCACACCACAGTCCATGCAGCGGGCTCCTTGAGACTTGAGATGCTCTTCAGGAACCGTGGCCAAAATATCCCGGTAGTCGCTCAGGCGCTCTTCCGCCGGCCGGTAGGGGACCGGTTTGTGCTCAATTTCGATGAAGCCGGTGTGCTTACCTATGACAGTTCTCCTCTTTCATCAGCCATCTTGAACTCCTCGAGCCGCCGGTCCAACAGCTGAACTTCGGTGGTTGACTTTAAGGGTAATTCGAAGTGGATAGCCCCCGCCGCTCTAAGCGACGGCTTCCACACCTTGCTGCTGCTCCTGCTCTTCCATATACCGCTTGTAGTCGGTGGGCATGACCTTAACAAATTGTGGGAGTATCGACCTCCACTGTGCAAGCACTTTCTCGGCCACCGTCGAACCGGTGTATTGCTGGTGGCGCTCGATGAGCTCCCGAAGCTCGGCGATTTCCTCCTCGTCTTCGAGGCCTTCCAATACAACCATTTCCAGGTTGCAGTTTTCTTTGAAGTCGCTGGCGGTATCCCAGACGTAGGCGATGCCTCCGCTCATCCCGGCCGCGAAATTGCGTCCGGTGGGACCCAGAATGACCACCCGGCCTCCTGTCATGTACTCGCAGCCGTGATCACCCACTCCTTCGATCACAGCCCGGGCTCCGGAGTTGCGCACACAGAATCTCTCGGCGGCCCGGCCTCGGAAGTAGGCCTCCCCTCCCGTGGCACCGTAAAGGACCACGTTTCCTACGATGACATTCTCCTCGGGAAGGAACCGCGAAGTTCGGGGCGGGTAGATGATCAGTCGACCACCGGAAAGACCCTTGCCCACATAATCGTTGGCATCGCCTTCCAGCTCGATGGTGACCCCTTTGACCAGCCAGGCCCCCAGGCTCTGACCCGCCGATCCGTTGAAGCGGATATGGATCGTTCCATCGGGCAGACTCTCTTCTCCCCACCGTTTGGCGATCTCGTGGCTGAGCATGGTGCCCACGGTACGGTTGATATTTCGGATGGGCATCTCGAGCCTGACCTCGTCCCCCTTCTCGAGGGCCCTCTTGCAATCCTTGATCAGCTCGTTATCCAGAGCCTTATCCAGAGCGTGATCCTGAGAGGTCGTACAGTAGACCTCCACTTGATCGTGAGGTTTCTGGGCGGGGGTCAGGATGGGAGTGAGGTCCAGGCCGTCCGCTTTCCAGTGTCGAATGGCGCTGTCGGCGGCTAAAACATCCACCCGACCGATCAATTTCTCAATGGTGCGGATTCCCAGTTGGGCCATGATTTCCCTGGCCTCTTCGGCCACCATAAACAGGTAGTTGATCACATGCTCCGGTTGTCCTTGGAAGTTTTTGCGCAAAACCGGGTTCTGGGTGGCAATCCCCACCGGGCAGGTATTGAGGTGGCATTTCCGCATCATGATGCAGCCCAGCGTCACCAGCGGGGCGGTGGAAAAGCCGAACTCCTCGGCCCCTAAAATGGTGGCGATGACCACGTCGCGACCCGTTTTTAATCCGCCGTCGGTTTGCAAGACGACCCGGGAGCGTAAATCATTGAGCACCAGAGTTTGATGGGTTTCGGCAATGCCCAGTTCCCAGGGCAATCCGGCATGCTTGATGCTGGTTAGGGGAGAAGCCCCGGTTCCGCCTGACTGTCCTGAAATTAAAATATGATCGGCATGGGCCTTGGCCACACCGGCAGCGATGGTTCCCACCCCCACCTCGGAGACCAGCTTGACGCTGACCCGGGCGCTGGGATTGGCGTTTTTCAGATCGTGGATCAACTGCTTGAGATCCTCGATCGAGTAAATATCGTGGTGGGGCGGCGGGCTGATCAGCCCCACACCGGGCGTCGAGTAGCGGATCCGGGCGATGATTTTGTCCACTTTGTAGCCGGGGAGCTCGCCTCCTTCACCCGGCTTGGCTCCCTGGGCGATCTTGATCTGGAGCTCATCGGCATTGGTCAGATACCACATGGTGACACCGAAGCGACCCGAGGCCACCTGTTTGATGGCAGAGCGCTTGGAATCTCCACTGGGGAGCGGTACAAAACGCTCCGAGTCTTCACCGCCCTCGCCGGTGTTGGATTTTCCGCCGATGCGGTTCATGGCCAGAGCCAGGGTTTCGTGAGTCTCTATGGAGATCGACCCGAAGCTCATGGCCCCGGTGCAGAAGCGCTTGACGATCTCGCTGGCCGGCTCCACCTCTTCCAGAGGAATCGGGCTGCACTTGTCGGTCTGAAATCGCAGAAGCCCCCGCAAGGTGCAGCGAGTGCGGGAATCCTGGTTGAGCATCTGGGAGTAGCGCTGGTAGGCTTCCTGGCTATTGGTACGGGCTGCCACCTGCAGATCCGCAATCACCTCAGGATTCCAGACGTGCTTTTCACCCCCGGCCCGCCAGTGAAACTCCCCGGGGTTGGGAAGCACGGGCTGGAGGTCGTTTTTCCGCTCGGGATAACCCAGGCCGTGGCGGCGCAGGGCTTCGGTGGCAACCAATTCCAGGCTGACCCCCTTCACCCGGCTGGCGGTTCCGGTGAAGCAGCGCTCGATAATATCTTCCCCCAGACCCACGGCTTCAAAGATCTGGGCTCCCTTGTAACTTTGAAGGGTGGAGATGCCCATCTTGGCCATGACCTTGAGCATCCCCTTGGCCACGCCCTTTCTATAGGCGGCAATGATGGTCTCGTCCGTGTATTGGTCTTCAAGAAGGCCATCCCTGCAAGCTTGCCTCAGTGCTTCGAAGGTCAGATAAGGATTGATGGCATCGGCGCCATAGCCGATCAAAAGACAGTGGTGATGAACTTCCCGAGCTTCACCCGATTCCAGCACGATTCCAATGCGGGTCCGCTTGGCCTTCTTGACCAGATGATGATGAACGGCCCCGCAGGCCATCAGAGAGCTCAAGGGCACCCGCTCCTGGCTGATGGCGCGATCCGATAGGACCACCAGGTTAAACCCCTCATCGATGGCCTTCTCGGCCTGGGCGCAGATGCGTTCCAGGGCAGGCACCATCCCCTCGTTGCCTTCCGACTTGGGCCAGGTGATATCGATGGTCTTGGTTTTCCAGCCGGAATGGTCCATCTCCTTGATGGCACCCAGCTGTTCGTTGCTGAGAATGGGATGTGGGACTTTTAACCGATGGGCCTGAGCCTCGGTGCTCTCAAGGAGATTGCCCTCGGGTCCGATCGAGCACTGCAGGGACATAATGACTTCTTCGCGGATGGAATCGATGGCCGGATTGGTGACCTGAGCAAAGAGCTGCTTGAAATAATCGTAAATCAGACGAGGCTCATCGGAAAGACAGGCCAGTGCCGAGTCGTTGCCCATCGAGCCCACCGGATCGCGCTTCTCCGTGACCAGGGGCAGCAGCATGAACTGAAAGGTCTCAAGGGTATAGCCGAAGGCCTGAAGACGCGGTAGAAGAGTAGGCTGATCCAGGCCGGGAAGCTTCGAGGGGACCCTCAGATCGGCCAAATGGATCTGCTGCTTCTTGATCCACTTTCCGTAGGGACGGCGAGTGGCAAGATCGCGCTTGAGCTCCTGGTCAGCCACGATCCGCCCTTCCTCGAAATTGACCAAAAACATCCTTCCCGGCTGCAGTCTTCCCTTATGTTTGACGTTAGCCGGATCGACCGGAAGCACGCCCACCTCGGAAGCCATGATGACCCGGTCGTCATAGGTGACGTAGTAACGGCTGGGGCGAAGACCGTTTCGATCCAAAACGGCACCGATGTAGCGTCCATCCGTAAAAGCGATGGAAGCCGGACCATCCCAGGGTTCCATCAAAGAGGAGTGGTATTCATAGAAGGCCCTTTTCTCCGCCGACATGCTCTCATGGTTCTCCCAGGCCTCCGGGATCATCATCATGGCCGCTTCCGGCAAAATCCTTCCGGTCATGATGAGAAATTCCAGAACGTTGTCAAAAGTGCCCGAGTCGGAGCAGTCAGGCTCCACCACCGGAAAGACCTTGCTGAGATCCTCTCCAAAGAGTTCGCTTTGGATCACGCCCTCGCGGGCCTGCATCCAGTTGGTGTTTCCTCTTAAGGTATTGATTTCACCGTTGTGGCACATGAACCGGTTGGGCTGAGCCCGATCCCAGGAGGGAAAGGTATTGGTTGAAAAACGGGCATGAATCATGGCCAGGTGGCTCGTATAGTCGCTGTCACCCAGGTCAGGGAAGTAGGGAAGCAGCTGCTCGGACATGAGCTGGCCCTTGTAGACCAAGACCTTGGTGGAGAGGCTGCAGATGTAAAACATCTTGGCCTGCTCCATTTTAGAGCCTCTCAGCAGATTGCTGGCTCGTTTGCGAATCACGTAGAGCTGGCGCTCGAAGGCATCGCCCTCCAGATCCTCCCCGGCGGCGATAAAGAGCTGCTCGATGGCCGGTTCCGTAGCCCGGGCCGAAGGACCGATGTCGGCCCCCTTGGCGTCGGTGGGAACGCTTCGCCATCCCAGAACCTTCTGTCCCTGCTCAGAGACAAGGTCCTGTACAACGGACTTGCACTGGTCCCGTTGTTTGTCGTTGGTGGGCAAAAACACCACTCCGGCCGCGAACTTGCCGGCAGGAGGTAGATCAACCTTAAGATCTTTCTTGGCCACTTTGGCTAGAAACTCATGGGGAAGAGCGGTTAAAAAACCAGCCCCATCGCCCGTATTGGGCTCACACCCGCAGGCCCCCCGATGACTCAGGTTGATCAACATTTCATTGGCATCCACCACGATCTGATGACTGCGCTGGCCCTTGATGTGGGCCAGGAAGCCGATCCCGCAGCTGTCCCTTTCGTTACGGGGATCGTACAGACCTTGGCGCTCTGGAAAATGCATATCCGATTCCTAAAATATTTAGAAATAAAGACCCAGGAAGCTACCTTCCCGAACCGATTTTACCGTGGAGGGGCAAAGACTTCAAGCCTTTGGGCCTGACATGAAGGTCAGCATGGGTCCTTTGTTATACTGGAATGCCGTAATGGATTGGGAACACAAGGGCCTTCGCTTCACCATTACCACCGAACCGATGGGTGTGCTTTGTCTGGCTGCAGCCCGGGTGCCCAGAGAGGGCATGTTCATCAGGGTTCGTCCCTTTTCAGCCATTGGAAGGAACGAGGAGGAAGCGGTGGAGCTGTTGCAGGACCAGATCCGGATGGAATATCAGGCCGTCCCCGATCCCCCTGCCGATGCCTAACGGTCGGTTCCCTGCCAGTCCAGGCATGTCGTTTTGAACCCCCGGAATGTAGTATTCGTAGGGGTCAGCCGGTGGCTGACCCGAACAGTCAGGATTGCAAAATCCCCTGTTTCTGGCGCAGGAATGTAGGAGGCACCTCTGGTGCCGAATCCGATGTCCGTTAACCCTCGACCGGGTAGCAAAACACCTCCGGAGCCCTGAAAGGGCGCCAGGGAATAGCCCAGGGCTTTAGCCCTGGGTATCGGGGAAGGATTTCCGAAGAGCCCTGTAGGGGCGGCACCTCCCAACAGAACCGTCGCTACCTCCCCAACTCCTTCCTCAAAAACCCAATCGTCTCGGGCCACGCTTGCTCGCTGGCCCGCATATTGGCCCCGTCCCGAGCTTCCTGAGCCCGCAAAAACCCATGGCCGGCACCGTCGTAAATCTCCGGCTGGTAACTCTTGCCCAACCGTTTCATCTCCGTCTGGGCGTCGGGAATGGTCTTATTGACCCGGGCGTCGTCTCCGCCATAAAGAGCCAGCACCGGGGCCTGGATGCGGGCCAGGGCCTCAGCCGAGGGCGAGCTTCCGTAATAGACCACGGCGGCCGACAGATTCGGTTGTGCCGCAGCATAGGCGAAGCTGGTGCTTCCGCCCCAGCAAAAGCCAATGACCGCCAATGTGTCCTGAGCCGCGGGAAGGGAATTGGCATATTGAGCCGTGGCGTTCAACCGAGAGACCACCTCGGTCCTATCCAGTGCCCGAACCAGAGCCACGGCACCATCCCGGTCCACCGACTCCGTCCCACCCCCACCGGGTCCTTTGCCGGTTAGAATATCCGGGGCGATGGCAATGTACCCTTCTGCCGCCAGTTGATCGGCCACGGAGCGAATCCAATCGGTAAGGCCGTAGATCTCGTGAATGACCAGGACGACGGGTGCCGGATCACTTCGCTCCGGATAGACCACCCAGGCATTGATGGTATCCCCACCGGATTGGACCTTGACCCACTCGCCATGGCGAGGGGATGCGTTCAGCCGGGCACGCGCAGTCTCCTCTGAGGCGGGTAGGCTCTGGGCGCTCAGGGTGGTTCCTGTCGCCAGTACGGCCAGCAGGGCCAGGGGAACAAGGCGTTCTTGAATTCTTGTGACCATTCGGATTCCTCCATTTCCGTTTTCGATAAGAATCGTGAGCAGGACCAGGGAAGTCAGTCCATTACTGTTTTACTTTTATACAACAATTCTGGAGAATAAGGTACCTTCCGATGTTGAGTAAAGAGGAGAAACTCAAGCAGTTCGAGCGGATTACCCATCAGATTGTCGATGACTGGTATGAGCGCGTGAAACAAAATTATGTCACCGAGGAGGATAGCCGCGACCTGGGGATCGGACCGGAACTCAAGTCCTTTCACGAAACGGGCAATCACCGCATCAAGTTTGTCCGCGAAAAGGAACTCGATGTCACTTATGGTCTGGGGGTCAGGCGAAACGATGAACAGTTCATCGTGGAATCCAGTGTGAACAACAAGTCGGATGGCTTTGATTATGAAGCCTTTGTGAATAGCCTGAAATCTCATTACTGGCGCAGCCGCAATGAAAAACCCTGGACTGAGGCTGATTTTGATCACTTTACCTACCAGGATCTACTCTCTTTTAAGCCGCTCATGGGCCAGTCGGTGACTCTGGACATGCGAAAAGACAAGGCCGACATCATCCGGCTTTCCTTCGGGGTCAATCCCCATCACGAGGATCTCCTTCTGGGCCGCAAAGATGTTCTTCGAGATCTCATCGAAGAGTACTGTTTGGCTCCCCTCAGGCGTATTTATGCCGAATCCTACCGAGAGCGATAAGAGGTTCTGAAGCTTACTCCCTAATTTGACTCCAACCCCTTCTCTCGTCCATCATGGATTTCTCATGAAGCGAGCTATGAGTGAGAAAAAAGTGGCTTTTCTGGGTCTGGGTAAGATGGGAGGAATCCTCCTTCAGGCACTCCTCAAGAAGAATCTCCTCTCGCCTAAAAACACGGTGGCCACGGTACGCCATCCGGAAAGAGCCCAAAAATTGAGCCAGGAACTGGGTATTTCCGTGACCACGGACAATCGCCAGGCTGCTCAGCAATCCGACCTTGTCCTGCTCTGTGTCAAGCCTCAGACCGTCCGCGAGGTCACCGAGGAGATCGCAGCTGAAATGACCTCCAAAAAGTTACTGATCTCGATAGCGGCTTCGGTGCCCACCCATTACATTGAAGAGATTCTGGATTCAGAAGTGCCCGTGGTGCGTGCCATGCCCAATACACCCTGCGTGATCGGGTGTGGGATGACGGGGCTTTGCAAGGGCAAGTTTGCCGATGAATCGCACCTGGACATTGCCCAGACTTTATTTGACTCGGTGGGAAGGACCGTTACCGTGGATGAGAAAAGAATGGATGCGGTGACCGGTCTCTCGGCCAGTGGGCCTGCCTTCATCTATATCATTCTTGAATCCTTGGCTGAGGGGGGAGTCAAAGTAGGTCTTCCCCGAGACGTGGCCACTCTCCTGGCTGCTCAAACCGTACAGGGAGCTGCTCGCATGGTCCTGGAGACGGGCCAGCACCCGGCACTCTTGAAGGATGCCGTCACCACACCCGCCGGCTGTACCGTGGACGGGATTATGGAGCTGGAAGAGGGAAAGCTGCGCGTCACCTTGATTAAAGCCGTGGTGAAAGCCACCGAGCGCGCCAAAGAACTCCTGGTGGCTGAGTAAGTTCGCTCGGCCTCATCGATCTCATTTTAGTCCTTCCAACCCGGTCCTCGGAGAACCCTCCCCGGGGTGGCCCCGGTGTGCTCTCCTTGCTCCAACACCTGCTGGCCATTGACCCAAACGTGAACGACTCCAGTGGAATACTGATGGGGGTTGTCATAGCTGGCATGGTCCTGGATTTTCTGGGGATCAAAGATCACCACGTCAGCGAAAGATCCCGGCTCGAGCGAACCGCGGCCTTCCAATTTGAGGTTTGAGGCGGGAAGGGAAGTCATGCGGCGGATCGCTTCCTCAAGGGGGATGATGCCCTCTTCGCGCACGTATTTGCCCAGAAGGCGAGCGAAATTGCCGTAAGTCCGTGGATGAGGATTGGATCTTAAGAAAACCCCCTCGGTGGCCACAGATCCGGCGTCTGAAGCGAAGCTCACCCAGGGAAGTGCGATCTTCTTTTCAACGTTTTCCTCAGACATCAAAAAATAGACGGTGCCCACCTGGCTGTCGTCTTCGATGACCAGATCCATGGCGGTGTCCTCCGGAGATTTCCCGCGCATTTGGGCGACCTCAGCCAGAGTTTTACCCGTTAAGGGCTTCAGGGAATCGTTCTTGAATTCGACCAGGAGCAGGTTATCGGCGGAGCCGGCAGCCAGATACAGGTTCTCCCAATCGGCACCGGGAGCCGCCATTTCTTGTCGGACACGCCGTCGAACGGCGGGGTCCTTCAACCGGGTGACCCAGGCATCGAGTCCGCCCTCCTGTACCCAAAGCGGCATGGCCGCGTCCAGTCCCGTTTTCCCAGCCGTGTAGTTGTACATGTCGGCCGTAATCTGCAGGCCTTGCTGTTGGGCCGCCTCCACCTTCTCGATGACCCCTTGCAGCTTGTGCCAGTTGGCCTTGCCGGCTGCTTTGAGGTGGTAGATTTCCGCATGAATGCCGGCATCGCGGGCGATGGTGATCAGTTCATCCACGGCTTCCAAAAGACGATCGCCTTCGCTTCGAAGGTGAGAAATGTACATTCCGCCATATTCGGCGGCCACCTTGGCCAGTTCGGTCAGTTCT
>JACZQQ010000040.1 GCA_022545645.1 Acidobacteriota bacterium
TAACACGCGCACGCGAAGCGCGCTTCGCGCGTTCGTGCGTTCGCGCGTTCGTGCTTTCGTGCTTTCGTGTGGGTCAGGAAGTCAGGTGGTCAGCCGGCTGTGGTCTCTTGTCAGTTGTCTGTGGTCTGTGGTCTGTGGTCTGTGGTCTGTGGTCTGCTGTCAAATTGTCAGCACTCAGTCCTCAGCACTCAGTCCTCTCTTGCACCCCGGCTGCCTCTCCTTCTCATGGTATTCCTGCAGACTCTTGACACTGATCTCCTCTCGCTGCAGAGCCCGAACGGCGTTGACGGCTGCTGCTGCTGCCGAAAGGGTGGTAATGGCGGGCGTCCCATACTGGGTACAGACTCTTCGAATGGATTTTTCGTCGAAAAACGACTCTCGGCCTAGAGGGGTATTGATCACCAGATCGATTTTCTTGCTCTTGATGAGATCCACCACATTGGGACGACCTTCATTGACCTTATAGACCATTTCCGTCTCAAGGCCCGATTCGCGCAATACCTTGGCGGTACCCCGAGTGGCAACAATCTGAAAGCCAAGTTCCTGGAAATCTCTGGCGATATTGGAAATGAAGAGCTTGTCCCGCTCATTCACGCTGACAAACACAACACCTCCCTTAGGAAGGTGGACACCGGCACTGAGCTGAGCCTTGGCATAGGCGTATCCAAAGCTATCTGAAACGCCCATCACTTCGCCCGTTGATCTCATTTCCGGTCCCAGGATGGTGTCCACTCCCGGGAACTTATCAAAGGGAAACACCGGCGTTTTGACAAAACAGTGGCGCACTTTCAGATCATCCCGCAAACCCAACTGGTCAAGCTTTTTACCAATCATCAATTGGACCGCGATCCTGGCCAGCGAAACACCTGTGGCCTTGCTGACAAATGGGACGGTTCGACTGGCCCGCGGATTCACCTCCAAAACGTACACCTGATCGTCAACCACCGCGAACTGAATGTTCATCAGACCCACCACTTCCAGTGCTCTTCCCAGCTTTCGCGTGTATTCCCGCATGCTCTCCAGGTGTTCTTCCTCGATCACAATGGGAGGCAACACACACGTGCTATCGCCCGAGTGAATGCCCGCCTCCTCGATGTGCTCCATGATGCCTCCAATCACAACCCGGCTTCCATCGGCCAGCGCATCCACATCATATTCACGGGCATCCTCGAGAAAGCGGTCGATCAGGACAGGATGATCTGGAGACACATCCACAGCAGATCTCACGTATTTATCCAGGGACCCTTCATCAAAAATGATGACCATGGAACGGCCACCCAGCACATAGGAGGGTCTCACCAGGATGGGATACCCGATGCTGCGGGCCACCTCTCTGGCTTCCTCCACAGACCTAGCGGTGCCGTTCTTGGGCTGGGGAATGTCCAGATCATTCAGCAGTTTTCCGAATCTGCTGCGATCTTCTGCGAGATCAATGGATTCAGGAGAAGTTCCAATAATCGGCACACCCGCATCGAAGAGTTTTAATGCCAGCTTGAGGGGAGTCTGCCCCCCGAACTGGACGATGACACCCTCCGGCTTTTCATTCTCCACGATGGCCATCACATCTTCGAAGGTCAGTGGCTCAAAATAGAGCCGATCGGAAGTGTCATAATCGGTCGACACCGTCTCCGGGTTGCAGTTCACCATGATGGTCTCGAATCCCTCATCCTTGAGAGCAAAAGAAGCGTGGCAACAGCAGTAGTCGAATTCGATACCCTGTCCGATTCGATTGGGTCCACTTCCCAGGATGATCATTTTCCGAGCATCGGAAACATCCGATTCATCCTCCGTCTCAAAGGTGGAATAGAGATAAGGCGTGAAAGATTCAAACTCCGCACCACAGGTATCCACTCTCTTGAAGACCGGTAAAATACCCTTCTCTTTTCGATATTTCCACAAATCGGGTTCCGTCAGATCTGAGCCGAGGATCTGGGTCAGTCGAAGGTCAGAAAGCCCTGCCTGTTTCGCCTGCCGAACCAACTGCGGATCGATCGTCTCTAAATCGTATGCTTTCAAGCTCTGGCTCAAATTCACGATCTGGAGAATCTGATCGAGAAACCAGCGATCAATCCGTGTCAACTCGTAAATCTGATCAATGGTGTAGCCTTCCAGAAAAGCCAGCCGGATGTAGGCCATTCGTTGAGGTGTGGGCTGTATCAGATTTTCCCGAATACGCTCCTTGGAGACCTTTTCACTTGCCAAGGTCGTCCCTGTTTCCTGCGAGCGCAGAGCCTTGAGGAAAGCTTCACGAAAAGTTCGGCCTATGGCCATCACTTCCCCCACCGACTTCATCTGTGTGCCCAGAATGCAACTGGCCTCAGGAAACTTTTCGAAGTTCCATTTGGGTATTTTAACCACCACATAGTCGAGAGTGGGTTCAAAACAGGCGGGGGTTTTCAGAGTAATATCATTGGGAATCTCGTCCAGGGTATAGCCCACCGCCAGCTTGGCGGCGATCTTGGCGATGGGAAATCCGGTTGCCTTCGATGCCAGCGCCGAACTTCTGCTGACTCGCGGGTTCATTTCAATGATCACCATCCGACCGGTCTCCGGGTGAACGGCAAACTGAATGTTCGAGCCGCCCGTTTCCACCCCAACTTTGCGGATGATGGCAAGCCCGGCATCACGCATTCGCTGGTATTCTCTGTCGGATAGGGTTTGGGCAGGAGCAACGGTAATCGAATCCCCGGTGTGAACGCCCATGGGATCAACGTTTTCAATGGAACAGACGACCACAACGTTGTCATTGACGTCCCGCATCACCTCCAGCTCGAATTCCTTCCAGCCCATGATGGATTCCTCAACCATAATCTCATGAATGGGAGAGAGCTGTAATCCGCGTGTGACAATCTCTTCAAGCTCTTCGCTGTTGAAGGCGATGCCCCCTCCCGTGCCTCCCAGAGTGAAGGAAGGGCGAATCACAGCGGGAAGCCCAATCTCCTCAATGATGACCTCAGCCTCTTTCAGGCTATTGGCAAATCCGGATCGAGGAACCTCCAAGTCAATTTCTTCCATGGCAGCCCGGAAAAGGCGTCGGTCCTCCGCAATTTTAATCGCATTCAGCTTTGCCCCGATCATCTCGACACCAAATTCATCGAGAACACCCGCCTCACACAGTTCGACGGAAAGATTCAGTCCCGTCTGGCCTCCTACCGTGGGAAGTAAGGCATCAGGGCGCTCACGCTTGATAATCTCGGCTAGATACTCGAGCCTCAGGGGCTCGATGTAGGTTCGGGCCGCAAACTCCGGGTCAGTCATGATGGTGGCCGGATTGGAGTTCACCAGCACCACCTGAAACCCTTCGCTGGACAGGGCTTTACAAGCCTGAGTTCCGGAATAGTCAAATTCACAGGCCTGGCCAATGACGATGGGCCCCGAACCTATGATCATGATTTTCTGGATATCCGTTCTCTTGGGCATGGCTCCTTGTCAGTTGTCTGCTGTCAGTTGTCCTTTTCCTCCTTCATCAGGCGAAGGAAATCGTCAAACAGGTAGAGCGAATCGTGTGGCCCTGGAGCCGCCTCAGGGTGGTACTGAACCGAAAACACGGGAAGATAACGGTGACGAAATCCCTCAAGAGTCTGGTCATTCAGGTTCAGGTGGGTCAGCTGAATCTCACTGTCCTTGAGCGAATCGGGGTCCACTGCAAACCCGTGATTATGAGCGCTGATCTCCACCTTTCCGGTGATCAGGTTCTTCACCGGGTGGTTTCCTCCCCGGTGTCCGAACTTCAGTTTGTAGGTCTTGCCTTCGAAGGCTAAACCTAGCAGTTGATGGCCCAGACAGATTCCAAAAACAGGTTTTTTGTGGATTAGTTTTTTCAGATCCTTAACGATATAGTCCAGCGGCTCAGGATCCCCAGGACCATTGGAGAGAAAAATTCCATCTGGATTCAGCGCCAGGACATCCTCGGCACTGGTGGTGGCCGGCACAATGGTCAGATCGCATCCTCGAGATGCCAGAGATCGCAGGATGTTCCTCTTGATACCAAAATCATAAGCAACCACACGGAAGCGAGGGCTCTCGCTGGCCCAGGAATAGGGCTCATTTGAAGTGACGGCGTGCACATAGTCGCTTCCTTCCATAGTGGGATGTTTCAACACCTTCCGCTTCAGTGACTCCGGATCAAGGTCAACCGTTGAGAGGATACCCCGCATCGCTCCCTGCCCACGAATATGACGTACCAGGGCGCGTGTGTCGGTTTCGGCAATACCGGGAATGGAGTTCTCCTGGAGGTATCCGTCTAAAGTGTTCTCTCCTCTCCAGTTGCTGAAAATAGTGCTGCATTCGCGGACTATGAGACCCTCCACGAATGGTTTTCGGGATTCCTCGTCCTCCCGGTTTACCCCATAGTTTCCAATCTCCGGCTGGGTCATGACCACGATTTGACCGGCGTAAGACGGATCGGTCAAGATCTCCTGGTAACCGGTCATCGACGTATTGAAGACGACCTCTCCGACAGACTCCCCTTCCGCCCCAAAGCCGAGGCCCTCGAACAGCCTTCCATCTTCCAAATACAGGACAGCCCGACGTTTATTCATGGTGTTGGGACACAGGAGGTCAAAATCAGTTGTCAGTGATTTCCTATCTCCTGTCTCCTACCGAATCAATCCCAGCTTGGAAAGGGGCCAGTAACGAAAAACGGCCTCGCCAAAGATGTTCTGTTCCGGGACAAAGCCCCAGTCCCGACTATCGTTACTGGAGTTCCGGTGGTCTCCCAAAACAAAGTAGTGCTCCGGGGGCACCACCTGTAGGGGGTACGAATCGTGGTCGAATTCCCCTGCCAAATAAGGTTCTACGAGCTTTTGGCCATTGAGGTAAACCACTCCCGATCGCACTTCAACGGACTCCCCCGGGAGCCCGATCACCCGCTTGATAAAGGATTTCGTCTTATCCTTCGGATACCAGAATACAACGATGTCTGCCCGTTTGACCCCTGAGAAATAATAAACGAATTTATTCACAAAAATTCGATCCTGGGGTGCGAGCCTGGGTTCCATACTGGTCCCTTCGACCTTCACCGGCTGTACCACGAAAATCACCACCAGTATGGCGATCAAGGCCGTAAAGAAGATATCTCTGGCCCAGCCTCGCACTTCTTGACCCAGCGAGGGCCGATCCACGGACACCTCCTCTTCCTGGGGTGGGTCCACTGCTGGGTTACGAAATAAATCCCGTTCCATGGCCATTGTCAGTACTCTCGTGCTTCCTCTCTAACCTTAGAGTCCTAATATATTTGCAAAAAAAGCCAAACGAGTCTATTCGAGTCCATTGCCACTTCCCGGACGACCACAACACTTTTCCCTTGTCGACGCCCCCCTAATGAGTGAGAATAACGCGGTTTTAAGTGTCTTGCTCCATAAACGTCACCGAATATATGAAACGAGACACTCATACTTCAGGGAAGGAACGTCAACGTTGTTCATTGCCAAGGAAATGTTCTTAACCAAGGGCACCGGCAAACACCGGGAACAGTTAACCAGTTTCGAGATGGCACTGAGAGATGCCGGCATCGCCGCCTTCAATCTCGTGCGGGTTTCCAGCATCTTTCCGCCTCACTGCAAGCTGATATCGAAAATCAAGGGATTAAAGAAACTCCAACAGGGCCAAATCGTTTTTACTGTGATGAGCGAAGCGGCCACCGACGAAGCCAACCGGCTGGTTGCAGCAGCCGTAGGCGTCGCCATGCCCAGGGACCCCACTCTCTATGGCTACCTCAGTGAACATCACAGTCACGGCCAAACCGAAAGAGTAGCCGGAGATTATTCGGAAGATCTCGCTGCTGAAATGCTGGCAACCACCCTAGGAGTGGCTTTCGATCCCGATCAAGACTGGGATGCCAAAAGGGAACTCTGGAGAATCTCAGGTCGAATCGTCAGAACAACCAACATGACTCAGTCGGCCGTCGGGAACAAAAACGGACTGTGGACGACCGTTGTGGCCGCAGCCGTTCTCATCACAGACTAGGAGTTTGGGGAATTCGGTGCCAGCCCCAGAAATTCTCCTTTGAAGTCAGGCGTTTATCGCAGAATTCTGGGCCTGTCCCCAGATCAGATCAAACCTCAACGAGTTCCTTTTCCTTTTGCTTGGCGAGTTCGTCAATCTCTTTGATGCGCTGGTCGGTAATTTCCTGGACTTGGTCCAGACCCGTGTGTTCCAGGTCTTCGGAGAGTTCTTTCGCTTTCAACAACTTCTTGAGTTTGTCATTGGTATCTCGACGAATATTTCGAATCGCGGTACGGTGTCCCTCAGCGATTTTACCGACCTGTTTGGCCAGGGTTTCCCTTCTTTCCTGGGTCAGGGCAGGGATAGGGATTCGTATCAGCCTGCCATCATTGGAGGGGTTGAGACCCAAATCGGCAGTGAGAATGGCCTTCTCAATCTGATCGATTTGGGAGGTATCATAGGGCTGAACTGTAATGAGGCTGGGTTCCGGAGCGTGCAGGGTGGCCAACTGATTGACGGGAGTGGGATTCCCATAGTAATCCACACTCACCTGGTCCAGCAGGTGGACTGAGGCTCGGCCGGTTCGAATCGTGGCCAGATCCATAGTCAGGTCCTCAAGAGTCTTTCGCATTCGTTGTTTCGTCTCTGCGAGAATCTCTTTCATAGAACACTCTGAAAAGGAAAATGGGGCACTAGCCGGGATGATGCAGAAACCCGGTTAACCCTTAATGACTGAGCCCACGCTTTCTCCCATCACCGCAGCCTTGATATTTCCTACCTGGCGCAGATTAAAAACGATGATGGGAAGCCCATTGTCCATACACAGGGAAATGGCCGTCGTATCCATGACCTTGAGACCCTTTTCCAACACCTGAAAACAAGTGAGCTCCTTAAGCAGCTTAGCGTTTTTGTTCTCTGACGGATCACTGTCATAGACTCCATCCACCTTTGTGGCCTTCAAGATGACTTCCGCCTTGATCTCCATGGCCCTCAAAACAGCGGCGGTATCGGTGGAAAAATAAGGGTTACCCGTCCCCGCCGCCAAGATCACCACTCTCTTTTTCTCCAGGTGACGAATGGCTCTGCGTCGAATAAAGGGCTCAGCCACCTCGGACATTTGGATCGCACTCAGGACTCGAGTGTCAATACCATCCTTCTCCAGGGCGCTCTGAAGGGCCAGGGAGTTAATGACGGTAGCCAACATGCCCATATAGTCCCCGGTAGCTCGATCAAAACCGGCCTCGCTCACATTGACGCCCCGGATGATATTTCCTCCCCCCACAACGATCGCAATTTCCACGCCCAGCTGATGAACTTCCGCGATCTCGCGGGCGATTTTCGCCATAACTGTGGGGTCCACCCCGAAGGATTGAAAACCCATCAGAGCTTCTCCGCTGAGCTTGATGAGGACTCGTTTGTAGCGCGGCTTTCCGATTTCGACCGCTTCTACTGCAGCCGTTTGTCCTTTCTGAACCGCCTCCCCTTTCATACTCCCGTCTCTCCTCTCCTGTAAGGTGGAGGTCTGCTCTATTCTCCGACCTTGAAACGAGCGAACCGTTTGACCGTAATATTCTCTTTGAGCACCGCAATTTTGGCCTTGATGAGCTCCTCAACGGTCAGTTCGGGATCTTTAATGAACGGCTGCTCATACAGACAAACCTCAGAATAGTATTTATTCAGTTTCCCTTCAACTATTCTCTCCATAATTTTTTCAGGCTTTCCGGTCGATTGGGCCTGGTTATGGTAAATCTCCTTTTCCCGTTCGATCTCTTCTTGACGGACGTCCTCGCGCCGCACATAGGAAGGATTAGAAGCGGCGATCTGCATGGCAATATCGCGCACCAATTCCTGAAATTCTTCAGTGGCGGCCACAAAATCGGTCTCGCAGTTTACCTCAGCCAGAACACCCAACCTCCCCCCGGAGTGGATATAATGACCGATGATCCCTTCCCGGGTCTGACGATCCGCTCTCTTTGCCGCAGCGGCCAGACCTCGCTCCCGAAGTAAGGTGACAGCCTTCTCAAGATCTCCGTCGGCTTCCAACAGGGCCTTTTTACACTCCATCATCCCAGCGCCCGTTTGATCTCGCAGCGCTTTTACTTGTTCCGCAGAAATGGCCATGAGTATTCTCCTTCTCTCTAGCCTGAATTATGCCTAATCCGGGCTGGGAGCCTGTCCGAGTAATTAAGTGGGGTCGCGTCAGCCCGTGGCTTACCCGAGCTGCTCGGGGTTATGAACAAACCACCGTTAGCTGGAAGAGCCGGAGGAAGCAGAAGATTCCTTGGAAGCCGTCTCTTTACGGGTTTTTGACTTTGCCGGACTCTTCGTGGACTTGCTCTTCGCAGAGGCAGTCTTGCGGGTTTTCGAAGCTGATTTCTCAGACTTCTTCTTGGTCTTTTTTTCTTTAGCCGCCTGAATCGACTTGGACTTTTCCGTCTCGCTTTTCGCTTTCTTGGCTAGTGTCTTCTTCTTGGGTACCTCTTTCTTCTCCTCTTCCTTCATCTCTTGCGCCGGAGCGGGTTTCACTCCTGTGCTTTCCTCAACCGGAAGAGCTGCGACGGGTACAGCAACAGCAGGTGCACCTGCTGTTGCTGTACCCGTCGCCTCAGACCTCTTCTCCTCTCCAACCTGTTCTTCCGCAGGAACTGCGCCTGTCTCGACTGCCTCTTTCCCCTCGACAGCATGCTGGGCCGCCTCCTTGGCCTCCTTTGCGGCCTGGCGCTGAGCTGCCTCCTTAGCGACCTTATCGGCCTTCTCCTGGGCTTCTTTCATCTCAGCCTCCAGGCGAGTCGAGTAGACAGCCTTTCCCGCCAGGATGGCATCGGCCATCGTTCCCGCAAATAACTTGATCGCTCTCAGCGCATCGTCATTTCCGGGAATGAGATAATCGATCAGGTCGGGGTCACTGTTGGTATCGACGATGGCAACGATGGGAATCTTCAGCTTAGCGGCCTCTCGAATAGCAATGGTCTCCTGCCTGGAGTCCACCACAAACAGCGCATCGGGACATCGATCAATATCCTTGATGCCCAGTAAGTTCTTCTCCAGCTTCTTTCTTTCACGCTCCAATCGGGCAACTTCTTTCTTGGACAGCTTCTCGTAGTGGCCATTTTCGCGCATCGACTCCAGTTCCCGGTAGCGCTTGATGCTGGTCTGGATGGTGGGGAAATTTGTGAGCAAGCCGCCCAGCCATCGATTGTTGACCCAATACATCCCACACCGACGAGCTTCTTCTTCGACGGTCTCCTGAGCCTGGCTCTTGGTTCCCACAAAGAGAACCGTTTTGCCCTGGGCTGCTAACTGGGTGAGAAAGTCAACCGCTTCCTTGAAAAGCTGAAGGGTTTTCTGTAGATCAATGATGTGAACACCGTTACGCTTGCCAAAAATGAAAGGCTTCATCTTCGGATTCCAGCGTCTGGTCTGATGACCAAAGTGAACACCCGCTTCCAGTAATTGTTTTATTGAGATCGCCCCCAAACGGATCCTCCTGATTATCTCTTGGAAAATTGAAATCGTTTCCTGGCGCCCGGCTGACCGTATTTCTTGCGTTCTTTAATTCGTGGATCGCGGGTAAGACATCCGGCTTTCTTCAATTTCTGACGCAAATCAGAATCGAACTTCAATAAGGCCCTGGAAATTCCTAAGCGGCTTGCGCCCGCCTGTCCCGAAGAGCCTCCCCCCCTCACGTTGATATACACATCAAACTCCTCGGAATGGTCGGTCAGAATAAGCGGTTGGGTGACCATCTCATGTTGGGCCTTACTTTTGAAGTACTCCTTAAAATCCATTCGGTTGACCACAATTTGCCCGGTGCCCGGCATCAAGAAGACGCGAGCCGTCGAAGTCTTCCGCTTGCCGGTTCCATAGTACTGAGTTTTCTCCAAGGCTAATTTTCTCCTAATACCAGAGGTTCGGGCTTCTGGGCCTGGTGAGGATGATCGCTTCCCGCATAAACTTTGAGCTTCTTAAACATCTTCCGCCCCAATTTGTTCTTGGGAAGCATACCTTTGACAGCCAGTTTCATCAGCTGTTCAGGATGCTTGCCAAGCAACTCCCGGGCCTGGATCTGCTTGAGACCACCAGGATAGCCACTGTGGGAATAATAGG
Source organism: Acidobacteriota bacterium (assembly GCA_022545645.1). GTDB lineage: Bacteria > Acidobacteriota > UBA6911 > RPQK01 > JADFOI01 > JADFOI01. The sequence continues at coordinate 10,054 of JACZQQ010000040.1, forward strand.
TCTTGTTTTCCCACTTATTCCCCGTGAGCTTCACCTTGTCGGCATTGATCACGATCAGAAAATCGCCGGTGTCCAGAAAGGCAGTATAACACGGCTTTTCCTTGCCCATGAGAACGGAGGCAATGCGTGAAGCCAGTCGACCCAAAACACGTTCCTCTGCATCCACCAGGAACCATTTTCTTTCGATGTCGTGCACCGAGGGCAAGTAAGTTTTCATCCGGGGATAGAGACCTTCCAAAAAACCGTCGAAAAAGTAAACGCAAAAAATACAGGAACTGCCTATCAGTGTCAAGTTCCGGCAAGGCCGCCAAACAGCAGAGAGCAAGCCTCTTTCATGCGGGTTACACCTGAGTATCTCGTTCCATAAATACGATGATGTTTGCTGATGGGGCTTGCGGGGGGAAATCAAGGAGCGAGGAGGAGGTGATGCAGGGACATCGGCGACGACGAGTGACCCGCAAGCGGGTGCCCCGAGATCGCCCGCAAGCCCCATCAGCCCGAAGGGTGGCGGCGGGACGGCATCGATTTCTTGGTCGCGAACTCGACGCCGTCGCGCTCGCCAGAAACGTCACCGTATTTTATGGAACGGGACACTTAGTACTCACGCCTCCTCAGCCCGGATTATGCATAGGCTCTCGCCACGAAGCACCGAAAGCGCGCCGACCTGACTGTGTGGCTTGCCAGGAGTGGCAAGCCATCGGCTCTCCCCTACCCCACTTTGGTGACAAGAACCTATGCATAGTCCGAGTTCCGCGGCAAGACCTCTATGCTCTGCCAGGGAAAGCGGGGTGGAAAAACTGTGAAAAAATTTAACTCGACTGTGGAAAATGTCATACTAGAAAACTATGGTAGGCATCGTTCCACGCTCGGCTAAGCTGATGGAGCTTACTGGATTATTTTCTGGAGAAGCAAAAGGTTTAATCGGTAGAGGTGTCGGTACTCCAGCCTTCGAAGGTACCCCAGTGGGCCATGCCGGGGGAATGTGTGCCCATCACGGGTTCTCGGCCTCGGATCTCTTGTCCCAAGAGTACGGGTCCAGGGTTCTTTCCTCTCCCGAGATCCTGTCCTTCACCGTGCCCCGCACGCTTTGGAATCTCAGAAAATCCAGCAATACGCGATCTCCGGATTCCGATCACGGTCGGTCTCAAAAGTGGTGGCTACTGGAAGTGAAACAGACTTTTCGGTTATCTTAAAATCATGGGCGGATTTGAGGAGTTGAGCTCTGAGGGTTCTTGATCAGCGATGATAAAGATCAATCTGTTTCCAACATTTGAAACTGCTGAAGGAACACCCGTCCAGCAATACGCCGTCTTGTTGTTTGTGCTCGGGGTCGTTGCTATGGGAGGCTGGTACTTGAACGCAACCAGCGGTCGAGCCGATCTGCAAGAGCAGGTCAGCCTTCTGGAGGTGAGGAGCGCTGAGCTTAAGGTAATCACGGCTGAGGTCGTGGCCTTTGAAGCACAGAAACGATCTCTGGAGGAGCGCATCGCCATTATTGAACGGCTGAAGGCCAACCAACAGGGGCCGGTCGAGTTGATGAATATCGTGATCGGGGCCATTCCCGACAACCCCCCCGGACTGTGGTTGACCAGCCTGGTCCAACAAGAGGCCACCATCTCCATCGAAGGAAGGGCATTTGACGTACCCTTTGTGGCTGATTTTATTGCCGCCCTGGATGATACGCGCATCTTTAGCTATGTGGACCTCGAGTTTTGGGAGCAGGACCAGGACAACAGCATCCGATTTCAACTGAGTTGTGGAACCGAGGGCGAAACCGAATGATCAAGAAAATAATGGAATTACCGCAGCAGCAGCAGATCATGCTCGCCGTTTTGGCTGTGGCTGCACTGGGGCTTTTCTGGCATCAACTCATCTTTCCTGTCAGCGCTCAGATGGAAGCCCTGAACCAACAAGTAAATGAACTCCTGGCTGAAGTGGAGACGGCACAAGCTATCGCGGCCAGACGTCCTCAATTCGAAGCGGACGTTCAAGAGTTGTCCCTCCAGTTGGACGAACTCAAGCAGGTTCTGCCCGATGAGAAAGAAACAGCCGAAATTGTTCGCCGGGTTGAACAGTTAGCGGTTGAATCCGATCTCAGCATCAGGAGCTTCACTCCCCAGGCAACCGTCGCCTACGAATTTTATGAAGACTGGCCCATTCGAATGTCCCTGGAAGGCAGCTACAATAATCTGGGGCTTTTCTTCCAAAGGGTGGCCAACTTCCAGCGCATTATCAACGTCGATAATATTGAAATCAAAGTCCTCTCCAATCCGGATCCAGACCGAACCATCTCAGCAACTTGTACGGCCACTACGTTTGTTCTTTTGGAACAAGGAACCTAACTAGAGTCTGACAACAATAATTTACAATAGAACAAAGAAAATGAGACAGGCTTTTAATAAGGTGCTCGGTATTTTCCTCCTTGGTTTTGTTTTTTGCTTGGGACTGCCCTTGGAGCTTCTCGCCCAAGTCTATAACCCCAGGGGAAAAAGAGATCCCTTTATCAACTTGCAAGAGCTGTTTCGTCAGGAGCAGCCCCGGGTCTTCATCCCGGAACTCCCCCCTCTGAGTGAAAGACCTTTAGGCTTGGTGGGACTGGCCATCTCCGAGGTGACCGTCACCGGAGTCGCCGTGGCAGAAGATAACCGAGTCGTTATTCTCAGAGGTGTTGACGGTTTCACTTATATGGCCCGAGAGGAAAACAAACTGTTCGACGGTTATATCTTCGAGATTTCACAAGAAGAGGTGGTTTTCATTCAAGAAGTCCTTGACCCACGAGGCGGCAGAGAAACCTTAAGAGTGGTCAAACGGCTGTTTACAGAAGAGGATTAAAAGAATGACCCATACGAAACAACACATCTTAAGAAGAGGCCTCACTCAGGTTTTATGTCTTGCTTTGGCTTGCTCTTTTTCGCTTTATCTGGCAAGCCCGAGTGCTCAAGCACAGGGTCCCTACACGGGCCAACCCGTTTCACTCAAAGTGGTGCAGATCTCCGTCACCGACTTCTTTAGAACCATATCGGAGTTAAGCGGACTGAACATCTTAATCGACCCCGAAGTGGGTGGATCACTCACGCTGAACGTAGAACAGGTTCCCTGGGATCAACTCTTTGACGCCGTCCTGCAGAGTCAGGGACTGGCTAAAAGGATCGAGGGAAATCTGGTACGTATCTCCACCCAGGACAAGTTAAGAGCCGAACAGGAAATCAATCAGAGCCTGAAAGAGGCGACCTTTTTGGCGGCCGACACCCTGACCGTCACCAAGCGCCTCAATTACGCCACCGGAGCCGAGATCAGTGGAACTTTGGAACCCCATCTGACCCCCCGCGGGAGCATGAACGTCGATGATCGCACCAATACTCTGATCATCAGCGACGTTCCCTATGGTATTGATGCCGTGACCAGCTTGATCAACATCCTGGATGTAGCCGAAAAACAGGTGGAAATCGAGGCTCGCATCATCGAGGCCTCGACCAACTTCTCCCGTTCTCTGGGCGTTCAGCTGGGATTCGGGATCGGTAGAATCGATCCTGCCAAGAATGCCTTTGGTGATGTGGCCGACCGGGTGACCAGTCAAATCAATACCATCACACCTGCTTCAGGTCAGATCACGGGCATAGCCGGGCTGATGGTTGGTGGGTTGGTAGATGTCTTTCGCCTGGACGCGCTCATCACAGCAGCAGAGACAGATGGTGAAGCGCGGATCCTATCCAAACCGAGAGTGACGACACAGAACAACACCGAAGCAATCATCACTCAGGGTTCCGAAATTCCCATTCCCGTCCAGCAGAATTTCACCACCACCGTCCAGTTCCAAACAGCCGCTCTGCAATTGACTGTCATTCCCCGAGTGACGAACGTGGGAACGATCCTCCTGAACATCCACGTGGAAAATAATATCCCCGACTTCGCCAGGACCGTCCTTGGAATTCCCGCCATTCAGACCAGTGAAGCGACCACTCAGGTCATGGTCGAAGACGGGGGAACGACGGTGATCGGCGGCATCTATGTCCAGTCCGAGAGTGAGACCGAGGACCGGGTCCCAGGTCTGGGCAGAATCCCCCTGCTCGGAAATCTGTTCAAATCCAATACCAAATCGAAGGATACCCGGGAAATTATTTTCTTCATTACCGCTCGGATCCAGGGGTGATCCGCCCGCATTTGGAATCTCGCTACAGGCGATGGCTCAAGGCCCTGGAAGGGCATCGCCTGGATGGTTTTCTGGTCACCCATCCTCCGAATCTCCGCTACCTCTTTAACTTTACGGGTTCGACCGGTCTGGCTTGTTTTCTGGGGGCAGAGACTCATCTGATTGTGGATTCAAGGTACCTGGAACAGGCTGCCTCTGAAACCCTCAACTGTCAGAGCATGCTGGCAGAGAAATCCCTTGAGGACACGCTCAAAACGACCCTTTCAAATTCCAGCCGCATCAAGGGTGGCACCGCCCGGATCGGTCTTGAAGCCCACCATGTCTCCTACGATTACATCCTTCGACTCCAGTCCTGGACCCTCCCTGTTGAGTGGGTCCCCACCCGTGACCTGATCGAAGAATTCCGAATGATCAAAGACGAAGAGGAAATAGAACTCCTGGAAAAGGCCTTTCAGATGGCTCAAAAAGCTTATCAACAATCGGTGAAGCAGGTCCGCTCAGGAATGACGGAAGGGGAAGTCGCAGGAATCCTGGAGTTCGAACTCCGCAAGGCAGGAGGCCAGGGCCTTGCCTTCGAAACGATCGTTGCCTCAGGACCGCGCAGCTCTCTTCCTCACGGCTCTTCCACAGCCAGGGAGATCGAATCGGATGAGTTTGTGTTGATAGATTTTGGCCTGAAATATCAAGGCTACTGCAGTGATCTCACACGAATACACCTGTTGCCTGATGCCCAACGACCGGCCATTTACCAGGTGGTTCAAGAAGCCCAGGAGGCGGCTCTTGCCCTGATTGAACCCGGTGTTCTCTCCAGCCAGATCGATGCTGCAGCGCGCGGAGTGATTTCACAGCATGGATTCGGAGATTATTTCGGGCACAGTACCGGGCACGGTCTCGGTCTGGAGGTACACGAATTGCCCAGGGTATCCACTGTCAGACCAGGTGAGATTCAGCAAGGGATGGCCTTTACCATCGAGCCGGGAATCTACCTGCCAGGCCAGTATGGCGTGAGAATCGAAGACGCTGTGGTGGTGACCCAGAACGGCTATCAGTTACTTTCCAACCGAGATCAGTAACTAGCCGGGATTATGTATAAATTTGGGGACAGACAACTCATTCTCAAATTTCGGAATTCGGGGAATGA
>JACZQQ010000234.1 GCA_022545645.1 Acidobacteriota bacterium
GTTTTGCCTCTTGTCCGAGAAAGAGACCTCGTGCAGTATGGGAGTGTCATAGGGAAGATCGTAGTATTCCTCCAGCCGCCGCCGAACGTAATTGGCGCTCAGTACGGCTATTTCGCTCAATTCCTTCAGTCCTTCTCGACCACAGGTGAGGATGTAGCAAAGGGCCCGAACCACCATCCCGAAATTGCCATAGAAAGCATGGACGCGCCCGATGCTGGCGGGCTCATCGGAGTTGAGTCGATACCGTCCGCCCTCCTGCTCCACCCGGGGTACCGGCAAGTAGCGAGAAAGATCTTTCTTGCAGGCCACCGGGCCGCTGCCTGGTCCGCCCCCGCCGTGCGGGGTGGAGAACGTCTTGTGGAGGTTGAGGTGAAGCACATCGATTCCCATCTCGCCGGGCCGGGCATAGCCCATTAAGGCGTTGAAATTGGCGCCGTCCATATAGATGAGTCCACCCTTCTGGTGGACAATCTGGGCGATCTCTTCGATATGGGTTTCAAAGATCCCCATGGTATTGGGGTTGGTCAGCATCAGACAAGCCACCTCCTCGCTCATCTTCTCGGCCAGTACCTTGACGTCGATTCTGCCTTTCTTGTCGGATGGGATGGAGATCACCTCATATCCAGCCAAAACGGCGCTGGCCGGATTGGTTCCGTGGGCCGAATCGGGAATCAGGACGAACTTTCGAGGGTTCCCCTTCTGGGTAAGATGGGCGCGGATCATTAAGATACCGATCAATTCCGCCTGGGCTCCTCCGGCCGGCTGCAGACTCACCGCATCCATGGCGGTTAACTCCTTGAGGCACTCCTGAAGCCTGAAGAGAATTTCCAGGCTCCCCTGGCTGTGCTGTTCCTCTTGAAGGGGATGGGTCAAGGCGATACCGGGGATACGGGCGACTCGTTCGTTGAGCTTGGGATTGTATTTCATGGTGCAGGAGCCCAGCGGGTACATGCCCAGATCGATGTGGTAGTTCCAGGTGGAGAGTCGCGTGTAGTGGCGAATGAGTTCCACTTCGCTGACCTCGGGGAATCCCCGGACCTCCGTCCGCAGATATTTGGAGTCCAGGATTTCCTCTACCGGGACATCCTCAACGTCCAACCGGGGAAGGGTATAGGCGGATTTACCGGGAGCTGATCTCTCGAAAATCAAGGGCTCGTTTAGAAGAGAGGTGACTGAGGTTCGTGTCATAGCGTCACCTTCACGCTGGTGAGGACTTCCGCAAGCCGCTTGATTTTTTCCAGACTGTTCTGCTCAGTCACGCAAACCAGCATCTGATTGGACCGCTCAGGAAAATATCTCCCCAGAGGAAGGCCTCCGATGATCCCCTCGCTCACCAGTTGTCTATTGATTTCAGCGGGATCTTCGCTGCACTCCACGACCATTTCATTGAAAGTAGCACCGGAAAAGACCAGGGAGTCCCCCAACAGTTTTCGCAAATGAAAGGCCTTCTTGAGATTTTGCTCCGCCAGCTCTCGAATCCCCTGCTTACCCAAAACCGACAGGAAAACGGCGGCCACTAAGGCACACAAGCCCTGATTGGTGCAGATATTGGAGGTCGCCTTCTGACGGCGGATGTGTTGCTCACGGGTGGCCAGCGTGAGGACGTAGCCTTGCCTTCCTTCGCTGTCGACGGTCTGACCCACCAGCCGACCCGGCATCTGACGCTTGTACTTGTCTTTGGTGGCAAAGAGTCCCAGATAGGGTCCTCCAAATCCCAGGGGGATGCCCAGAGACTGTCCTTCTCCCACCACGATGTCTGCTCCCAGCTCCCCTGGAGGCTTGAGGAGGCCCAGAGAAAGTGCCTCACTCACCACCACCACGGACAAGGCGCCCACGCTTTGGCTCAGACCAATGGCCTGTTCCACATCATCCAGGACACCAAAGAAGTTGGGGGACTGGATCACCACGGCGGCATGATCTTCGCTCACCAGCCGTTCCAGGGCTTCAGCATCGACGCATCCCGATTCGGTAAAAGGAAGTTCCTGGAGTTGGATGTCCAGGTTGGCTGCATAGGTTTCCAAGACTCGCCGGTACTCGGGGTGGACGCTTTGGGCAACCAGGACCTTCTGTCGCCGGGTGGTGCGAACGGCCATGAGCACCCCTTCGGCCAGAGCGCTGCCCCCGTCATACAGGCTGGCGTTGGCAACCTCCATTCCCGTGAGCTGACAAATGAGTGTCTGAAATTCAAAGGTGGCCTGCAGTGTTCCCTGGCTGATCTCCGGCTGGTAAGGGGTATAGCAGGTGTAAAACTCGGATCGGGAAATGACCGAGTCAATCACGGTGGGGATAAAATGATTGTAGGCTCCCGCCCCCAGAAAATACTCGAAGTCTTCGGCGGAGGCGTTCTTCCGGCCCAGCGAATGGAAGTACTTGAGGATGTCCGTTTCTGAAGCGGCCTCCGGAATGTCCAGGGTTTTGCTGAGCCGGAGATTCTCGGGAATGGTGGCAAAGAGATCTTCCACTCGATCCACACCGGTGGCTTTTAACATCAACCGTTTTTCTTCCGGCGTGATCGAAACGTAGCGCATGGATTACTCCTGTGACTCCTCTTCGACGTATTTGGAGTATTCCTGGGAAGACATGAGGGCCTCCAGCTCTGTCGGGTTTGTCAGACGGATACGAATGATCCACCCCTCGCCATAAGGATCGTCATTGATCTTCTCCGGGGCATCCAGCAAGGACTCGTTGGTCTCTACAACTTCTCCGGAGACCGGCATGTAGACCTCCGACACCGCCTTCACCGATTCCACGGAGCCAAAGGCCTCGTTAACCTTGAAGGTTGTTCCCACTTCCGGGAAGTCAGCGAACACCACGTCGCCCAATTCCTTTTGAGCGTGATCGGTAATTCCAAGGGTGGCAACGTCATTTTCCTTCAGGATCCACTCGTGTTCCTTGCTGTACAGAAGATTATCGGGTGCCTTCATGTATTCCCATCCTTCTCGGTATTTTTAAAGAGATCATCAAGCATGTCAAAACCGCCAGTTCTTTTATCCCAAGTCGAGAATTGAATCAAGCGGGTGCGCACGCTTCCCAGACCTCCGTGATATATAGGGCGTGGATGAATGAGGCGCCAGAAATGAAGGTCGAGGAAGTGACGGAAGTCAGTACGGAACTGGTGGAAGCCTTTGCTCGTCTAACTCCGCAGCTGAGTCGTTCGTCGCCCCCTCCCGGAGAGCAGGAGCTGGAGCGGATTGTTCAATCGGATGCCACTCGATTGCTGGTTGCGAAGGTGGAGGGTGTCATCGTGGGTAGCCTGACCCTGGCTTTGTTCTGGATTCCGACAGGTTTGCGCGCATGGATTGAGGACGTGGTGGTTGATGAGGGCGTTCGCGGGCAGGGAATTGGAGCAGCGCTGAATCAGGAAGCTTTGAAAGTGGCTCGAGATCAAGGAGCCCGAACGGTGGATTTGACTTCTCGGCCCAGCCGGGAAGCAGCCAATCGTCTCTATCAGCGCTTGGGTTTCAAGCAACGAGAAACGAACGTCTACCGCTATTCGTTCGACCGCTAAGTATTGGTGGTGTGATCACCGGCAATAGGAATGCCTGGTCCTTTGATGCCCTACTGGAGGGCTCGCTTTTTGTAGATACCCTGATTCTGGTTCTAGAAACTCTTGCTGCACTGCCCTCGAAGGAGTGAGCTTTCGGTTGACCGGATCCTGTTACTTCGCGAGCGGGTCGGGACGCAACTGGAAGTGCACGACCTTGCTGGTCGTTCCTTTGCCGGTTTCCATGTGGAAAGGTCCTCGGGTGCTCACCGTCGCCCACAGCCCCTTACCCTTCCAGCCGGCGTTGGGATCATCGATGCGGCCATCCATCCACTTGGTGTAGAACCCCAGCGGATAGGGCACGCGCAAGACGACCCACTCTCCGTCCTTCAGGGCCAGCAGCCCTTCGGACGCATTGCCGGTGTTAATGGGTACGTTTCTGCCCAGCCCCAAGGTGTCGAACTGATCCACCCACGTGTAGTAGCTGGCCTCGGCGCTGCCCGAATCCGTCAGGCCTTTGAGTTGCGGTAGCGGCTCCGGATAGAGGGTCCAGCCTTCGGGGCAGTGCTGCCCGGTCGCGGTCGGCCCATTGAGCGGCCCGGTGCACTTGCGGCGGTCGAAGCTGGCCATGTGCCCGCTGGCCAGGGGCGTCCAGACGACGCCGTTGCGGTCGATGTCCATGCCGCGCGGAGAGTACCCCTGCACGGGCGCCTTGGGGTTGCCCCAGGGCAGTTCGTAGAGTTCCGTTAGAGCTGTGACCGG
>JACZQQ010000235.1 GCA_022545645.1 Acidobacteriota bacterium
GGCGATCGGTTGCCATCCATACGCGAACTGGCCGAAGCCCTGAATGTCAATTACAAGACAGTCCGCAAGCTCTACCTTCGTCTGGCTGGCGAAAACTACATTGAAATTGTTAGGGGAAGTGGAGCTTTTCTGCAAAAGGGAAGTGGAGAAAACAGCTACGAGCAGATGCGTCGACGAGCCATCTATAAGTTGATGGGAGAGGTTTCCCAAAAGGCGCAGAACCTGGGAGTCCCTCCCCGGAAATTCCTGGAGCTTCTGGAGAGTTATTTTTCAGGAACCAACTTGAATAAGCTGACCCTCGCGGTTGTGGATCACGAAGAAGAGGCCTTCATTTTTTCACGTGAGTTGAAGATGCGTCTGGGGGCCGATGTTGCCTCCGTGTCCTTGAATCAGATTCAGACCAATGGGGCCAGTGAATTATTCCAGAAAAGTGATTACTTCCTGACCACCAGCTGGCATATGAAAGAGGTTAGGCAATTGGCTGAGGAGTATGGCAAACAGATTGTGGAAATCAAGCCCAGCCATGAGATCTATAAAGAGATCCTGGATGCGGCCCGCGACCGCAAGGTAGCCATTGTGATCCAGGATGAGCAAACAATGCATGCTTCCTGGGAGATCTTCATGAATATCTACCACCCTTCAACTGAGAAGCAGTTTTGGATTGCACCCATTAACCGAGAGGAATTGATCGAGAAGATCATCGAGGAAGCAGACCTCATCTTTGTTTCCCCAATGTGCTGGGACGAAATGAGAAGGCGGACCCCAGCCGAAAAAGAATTGAAAACCTACGAAAACTTCATTTCTCAAGAAACCATCGATTATCTCAAGGAGCTTCAACTGCTTGGAGCCACGCCCTAGAAAGATAAGACCTCCTGAGGCTGATTCCTTCAGCATTCAGTACCTGAAAAGCCTCCCCAAGGCTGAGCTGCACCTTCATCTGGAGGGTTCGGTGACTCCGTCCGGCCTTCGAAATTTGAGCAAGAAATATGGAACAGAGTACAGCGCGCTCAGTGAGGAAGAACTCGAGCGACAGCTCTTTCGGTATGAGGATTTCTACAGCTTTCTCGAGACTTATCGAATTGTCTGCGAACACCTGCGGGAGCCGACCGACTACGTGAAGGTCTTGGATGGGCTGGGTGAATACTTCACCCAGGAAAACATTCGCTATGCTGAGATCATCTACACACCTTCCATTCCCTGGAAATATGAACGAGACGGCAAGGACATTCTTCAGGCTCTTCTGGAGAGGAGCCAGCAGATCCAGTCGACTCAGGGAACTCTGATTCGGTGGATTTTGGATTGCGTGCGTCAGTTTGGACCCGAATGGGCGCGGCGAACCGCTGAGTTGGCAGAGGAGTTCCGAGACCAGGGCGTGGTGGCGGTCGGCCTTGGCGGTGATGAGAAATCTCTTGAGATGAAGGAATATCAGGAGATTTTCTCCTGGGCCAGGGCTCATCGGCTCTACATCCATGTGCACGCGGGAGAAATTGGCGACGCCCAACAGGTGTGGGATGCTCTCCTCATTTTGGGTGCCAATCGCATTGGACACGGTATTCAGGCCGCCCGAGATTCAAAGCTGATGGATTATCTGCGCCAACACGCCATTGGTCTGGACGTCTGTCTGACCAGTAATCTCATGACCGGCGCCTGGAAGCCCATCTCAGACAACCCTTTTGGGCTGCTTTTCCAGCGAGGAGTACCGGTCTCCTTGAACACCGACGATCCCGGGCTTTTCCAGACTTCTTTGAGCGAAGAGTTTCAGAAGGCCGTCCAGTTCTTTGAATTGACTCAGGAAGAAGTTCACCGAATTGTACTGCAAGGTATTCGCTCGTCATTCCTGCCCCATGATGAAAAAATGGCTTTCATGAAGCGGTTTCAAGAGGAGATCCGCCAGCTTTCCGCGTAGGGGCGCACGGCCGTGCGCCAACAATCCCTGTTTTATCAAAGGCTTATAGGGCGCACGGCCGTGCGCCCCTACATTCCCAGCAGAAGGTGGAGCCGATCCCTCCCATTCAGGAAACTTCCCGCCCCTAGAGTTGTTGCCAGGGTGAGAACCTTTTGCCGCAGGGCGTGATTGCGGGAAAGGGCTTTGAGGGTCTGGCGGGCCAGAAAAGGGTATTGAATGACACAAAGCAGCATCTGGGCCAGTTGGAAAGAAGGACGAAAGTAGTCGTTGCGTGCTCGAGTGTATTCGCAAAGATCCTGCTCGCTGAGCCTGTCTTCGTGAAGTCGCTCCTTGAGAAACCGGCAGGCCAACTGGGCATCTTTTAAGGCCACCGTCATACCCTGTCCCGTGACCGGATCGACGGCTCCTGCGGCGTCGCCCACCAGGAGCAGTCGATGGCCGTGACAGCGCGAGACTTCCAAGCTGACGGCTCCAGTGCTTTGGACCGGGCCTTGGGGATAGGGACTCTTCAGCCGTTTCATCAAGCGTGGAAAGAGACCCAGCTTTTCAAAATAGAGGTCCGACAAGGCTGCTCCCCGGGGACGGTGGGGCGTGCCAAAAAGGAGCAGGGTGATCCGAGCCGATCGTTTGCCCATGGGAGCCACGTAGGCTTCTCCTGCTTCACAGCAGTGGACCTCAACCATGCCCGTTCCCTGTAGTTGGTCGTAGAAGGTCCGCAGGGCAAATCTGCGAGTGCGCCGTTTCCGGCGGTGAATCCCAAACCCGTTGTGAAAGCGTGATCGGATACCGTCGGCCCCGATCAGCAACCTTGCCCTGTGGGTCTGTAATTGACCCTGATAGAGGCCGGTCACTTCCACCTGGCTTGGGCCGGTTTGAGCGGACAACACTCTAAAGGCCTCACGCAATTGAACTCCGGGCTGTCTTTCCGCAAACCGAGCCAGGCTTTCATCCAGAATCATCCGGGGGACTACCCATCCCTGGGCTGTTGGAGAAATTTCACCAAAGTTCAGTTCAAGGCAACGGTCTCGGGGGAGGTGAAAATGGATTCCCGAGAAGGCCTGAGCTCCCTGGGCCCGCAGCTCGGAAAGGATTCCGAGTTCATCAAGGATACGTGCCCCGGCCGGCATAAGCCCCTCCCCGCATATTTTCTCTCGGGGAAAGGTCGCTTTTTCAACCAGGAGGACGCGAAAACCCTGTCGGGACAGCAATGCAGCGGTGGTGGAACCGGCTACTCCGGCACCCACCACGATCCCATCAAAATTCGCCATGGGGGGACCTCTTTATGTGTGGAAGTGGGTGACGGTGAGCCCTTTTCCCCCTGTTTTTCGCATTACTCGATATGGAGTTGAAACAAAGACCCAACATTATTCTTTACAAGGAGCCTACTATGCCCAATATCAATTCGCTAGATCTTGCTGTAGGAATTCCATCCTACAACGAGGCAGACAACATCGAATTCGTGGTTCGCCAGGTCGCTGCGGGGCTGGAGAAATACTTTCCTCATTTGAATACGGTGATCATCAATGCCGACAATTTTTCCCAGGACGGGACCAAAGACGCCTTCATAGCAGCTGATAGCGGCCGTATTCCCAAGGTGTATCTCTCCACACCAGCCGGGGTGAAAGGAAAGGGGAACAATTTCAGGAATCTATTCAACTATCTGTTGCCCTATCATCCCAAAGCGGTCGTTGTTGTGGACGCGGACCTGCGAAGTATTCGCCCGGAGTGGGTGCGATACCTGGGGCGGACCGTTTTTAAGGGATTCGATTTCGTCACCCCCCTCTATTGCCGCAATGAATACGACGGCACCATCACCAACCAGCTGTGCTATCCGCTCCTTTACAGTGTGCTGGGCCGTGATATTCGACAACCTATCGGTGGAGACTTCGCCTTTTCCGGAAGACTGCTGGAGCACTGGATGAGTCAAGACTGGGATGAGAACGTCCTTCAATATGGAGTGGACATCTTTATGACCACAGAGGCCGTGCTGTCGGGGTTCTCCCTGGCACAGGTGGCGCTGGGGTCGAAGATTCACAAACCCAGCGCCCCTAAACTTGGGAAGATGTTTACCCAGGTGGTCGACACTCTATTTCGTCAGTTATCGGTATCGACATGGAAGCGCAATCTGCACAGTCCCCAATCCCCGCCGGTGATCGCCTACAATCAGTACCCGGCAAAGCGGCCTCAATCGTTGAGCATTGATTACAAGGCCTTAAAAGAGAAAGCTCAGAAAGAATTTTCTATCCATCAAGATCTTGTTCTGGAGATCCTTCCTACGAAACTGGGATCTGAAGTCGAGGCCATGTTCCAGCGAGGGCTGCTTCGAATATCGGCCGCGGC
>JACZQQ010000236.1 GCA_022545645.1 Acidobacteriota bacterium
GGACCTGGAGCGGCTGCACCGCCAAATCAATGATGCCTTTCGTCAAAAAGGGGCTCGCCTCGATGCCTACTACCACTGCCCTCATCATCCCACCGAGGGAACGGGAGAGCATACCCGGACCTGCGATTGTCGCAAACCCCAGCCCGGACTTCTCCTTCGCGCCGCACAGGAACTGCAGCTCGACCTGGAGGCCAGTCACATGATTGGCGATAAACTGCGGGACATCGAAGCGGGACACCGGGCAGGCTGTCAGTCCATCCTGGTGAAAACCGGTTATGGCCAGGAGGAACTTCTGCTGCTGGACGACGAACAAGCCTCAAGTTCTTCCTCGATCAACCCTGTGCAGCGACCGGACCACGTTTCAACAAATATTCTGGAGGCGGTGAATTGGATTCTGGAGCACAACCTTGAAGAACGATCTGAGCCAACTCATTGAAACATTTACCCAGCTAAAGATCCTGGTTCTGGGTGATTTTATCCTGGATGAGTTCATCTTCGGGGAGATCTCTCGCGTATCTCGCGAAGCCCCGGTGTTGATCCTCAACTATCAGAGCACCGAAACCGTTGCCGGGGGAGGCGCCAACACCGTTGCTAACGTCGCAAGCCTGGGCGCAGAAGTCATCCCACTGGGTTTTCTGGGAGACGACCCTTCAGCCGATCTCCTGTTCTCCGCCTGGCCCGAAGGCATGAACAAGCGTTATGTTTTTCAAGATGCCACTTTTCAAACGACTCGAAAGGCGCGGATTCTTGCCGGCTCCTTCCACTCCTTTCGCCAACAGGTCGTGCGCATGGACTATCAGAGCCCCTACCATCTTCAAGAGCATCACGAGAGGAAATTACTCGAGTCTCTCAATGAACTCGTGCCTCAGGTAGATGCGGTCATTCTCTCTGACTACAGCCTGGGAAACATCACTGAGCGAGTGCGGAAAGCGGCCCTGACACTGGCGGCTCAGCACAGCAAACTTCTGGTGGTGGATTCACGGGACAGCCCGGACATCTACAAGGGTGCCACCTCCATTACCCCCAACATTACGGAGATCGAAGCAGCCCTGTCTCTCCCTATCGGCCAGGATCTATCCGCCCTCCAGGAGGTGGGCGCTCGACTGGTACAGGAGTGGCAATTGCAGGCCCTGCTGGTCACTCGAGGCAAGTTGGGAATGTCGCTCTTTGTTGAGGATGGCTTTACCCACATCCCCATTTACGGAAGCGACGAGGTGGTGGACGTTACCGGAGCCGGGGATACCGTGACCGCCAGTTATTGCACGGCTCTGGCCGCTGGAGGATCGTTTGAGCAGGCAGCGCGCTTGGCCAATTACGCGGCCGGTCTGGTGGTCATGAAAAAGGGAACCGCCACCGTCTCCTCGACTGAGCTTATCCAGGCCACCCAGGAAGAACCTTGATACAGATCCGTGACTAGCAAAATTAAGCCCCTGCAGGAGATCACTACCCTCGTTGCCCAGCAACAGGAGACCGGAAAAACCGTGGTTTTTGCCAACGGTTGTTTCGATCTTCTGCATGTCGGACACATTCGCTACCTTGAAGCTGCCCGTGCTTTGGGAGATCTTCTGGTGCTCGGTTTAAATGGCGACAAGTCGGTGCGCCAACTCAAGGGACCGGGGCGTCCCTTGATGAACCAGGACGAGCGCGCTGAAATTCTGGCAGCCCTGGAATGTGTGGATTACCTGGTTGTGTTTGATGATCCCACCGCCAAAGAAGTTCTGGAAACGCTCAAACCCAATATTCATGCCAAAGGCACCGACTATACCCGGGAGTCGGTACCGGAAAGGGACACCGTTTTGTCCTACGGAGGCTCGATTGCCATTGTAGGGGATCCCAAGGATCATTCCACCAAGGACTTCTTAAGACAGATCGCCGAGAGAAATCCTGCCTCTGAATCCAAAACTCGCTCAAAATAATCTATGGGTCAACAGAAGCTTTTGATCGTCAAACTGGGCTCGTTGGGGGATATCATCCATACCATCCCTGCTCAGCAACGGCTCGCCCAACACTTCCCCCAGGCACAGATCCATTGGCTCACCGAACCTCCCTACGATACTCTTCTGGACCATATCCCCGGGATATCCAGGGTATGGTTGGCGGATACCAAGAAGTGGCGAAGGAACATATCCTCTCTGCCCGACAGCATTCAACTCATTCGAGCCCTTCGCCAACACCATTTTGACGCCGCCTTGGATTTTCAAGGCCTGGTCAAATCGGCTCTGCTGGCTAAGTTGTCGGGAGCAAAACGGGTCATCGGATTTGTCGCTCACCAATCCCGGGAACCTGCCTCCGGATACTTTTATTCGGAAACCGTGGTTGGAGACGACGGTTCGCGGCCTCATGCCGTTGAGATCAATCTCCAGCTGGCTCGATCCCTGGGCTGCTCCCGAAATGGAGCCAGTCCTCTAATCCCCCTGGAGATTCCCTCTGAAGCGTTTGATTACGTGGACGACCAACTCGGCAAAAACAACATTGCCAAGCCGATTCTGGTCAATCCCGGGGCGGGTTGGGTGACCAAACTTTGGCCCCTGAGAAACTACGCCCAACTCCTGCTTCGCATTCATCAAGAACTGGGGCATGGGATTGTTCTCACTTACGGGCCCGGGGAAGAAGATCTGGTCCAGGAAATTCAAACCGTCACGGCACCCCACCCCATTGCCGCTTTTCCCACCACTTTTTTACAATTAGCGGCCCTGTGCCGTCGTTCCCGCCTGCTCATCGCCGGAGATACCGGGCCACTGCACCTGGCCGTGGCCCTGGGAACCCCAACCGTGGCCATACTGGGGCCCACCTCCCCCTGGCGGAATGGGCCCTTTAATGAAAAGGACCCAATCATCAAACGTTATCTCTTCTGCTCCAACTCCTACAAACGCACCTGCAATCAGTTTATTTGTATGGATATCCCCGTTCAGGAAGTGTTCGACGCGGTGACTCGGCGCCTTGAATCATGACTTCAGTCCAGAGAATCCGTGTTCCTGCCGGCTTTGTTTTCGCTGCCATTTACCTTTACTTCTCGCAACCCACAATCGACTTCCTGCTGGCGGGACTGGCCCTGGCCGCCGCCGGCCTGGCCTTGCGTCTCTGGGCTTCCGGGCACATTGAAAAGGGGACTCGACTGGCAGCCCGGGGTCCCTACCGATGGACGCGAAATCCGCTTTACCTGGGATCATTCCTCATGGGACTCGGATTCACCCTGGCCGCAGCAAACGTCTGGTTAGTGGGTCTCTTCCTTTTCCTCTTTCTTCTGATCTACATTCCCGTCATGCGACGAGAAGAAGAGGAACTCGGACAAGCTTTCGGATCCCACTACGAATCCTATCGCCAGCATGTCGCCATGTTCGTTCCCTACCTCAAATCCCCTGCTCCCGTTGAGGAGTCTGTAAGCCAGGATGGGCCGCGCAACTTTCAATGGCACCGCGTCATCTTAAATCGCGAGTACAACACTGTGATCGGATTTCTGATCATTACCGCGTTGGTGTGGGCTAAAATGATATGGCAGTGAGGCGAGATCTTCTTTTCATCTTAGTTCCCTTAGTTTTTCTGGCCGTGGTCCTAGTGGCCACTCCCCAGAAAGCTCCTCTCGAGTTGTTGGGAAACGGACAACACCACTCCGTGCCCTTCCAGGAAGGAGAAAAACTTCGATACGAGGTGAACTGGAAGCCTCTTTTTTTCACTCCCGCTTTTAGAGCCGGTGAGTTGACCTTCTCCATCCAACAGTCCGAATACAAGGAGCGTCCAACCTATACCATCTCTGCATCCGCCTTCTCGGAAGGTTTGCTGAGTTCCATCGCCGGCCTGCAGGTCAGGGATACCTTCGAGTCCAATATCGATCGCGAAACCTTTCGTTCCTATCGGTTATTCCGGCAGGTTCGCCAAAATAAGCGCAAACGAGACCTGGAGGTCGTGTTTGACTACGACCGCGATGCCATCCTGGTCCATGAGATCAATCTGGCGAAGGACCCCCCTGAGGAAGTTCACAAGAAGATTGACGGAATTCCCGGACCCATCGCCGATGTTCTCTCCATCTTTTATGTGGCTCGCCTCCACCAGCTTGAGCCCGGCCAGGAGTACCAGGTTCACCTGAGTGAGCGGGGAAAGGCCAAGCAGATCCGACTGCAGGTGCAGACCCGGGAAAAGGTGCAAACCGAAATTGGCGAGTTCAATGCCGTTCGCGTCAGCACAGTGGGAGGGCTCTTCAGAGATGGGGGGGACTTCCGCATCTGGTATTCCACCGGTCCCTTC
>JACZQQ010000237.1 GCA_022545645.1 Acidobacteriota bacterium
CTCCGGTTTTCAAGACCCTCCAGCCCCACTTCCTTCAAGACCTGGAGAACAGACCTTTTCCTGTCAACCGCCGGAAGCCCTCTGAGCAGCAGAATCAGTTCCGCGTTTTCCTCCGCATTCAGGACGGGAACCAAATTGTAGGACTGAAAGATGAATCCGACTTCCTTGAGTCTTAATTGAGCCAGTTCAGGCGCACTCATTCCTGTTAAATCCTGCCCTCCCACCCAGACCTTTCCCTCGGTCGGTTGATCGAGCCCCACGGAAACATTCAGCAGTGTCGTTTTCCCCGATCCGGAGGGCCCGGCAATGGCCACAAACTCACCCCGCCGCAGGGTCAGGCTGACGCTATCCAGAGCCCGAATGGTCTCATCTCCCTGCTGGTAAAGCCGAGAGACATTCTGGAGCCGAAGAATCGTGTCCTCTTGAGTCATGATCAGGCCCGCCCCAGTAAATGAACATCTGCTGATTGAGCAGCCCGCCAGGCTGGAACCAGTGAAAGTATTAGGGTTAAGCCAAAAACCAGCACCATCGATTGGAAAATTCGGGCCGGGGAAAGATGAGAATACATGACCGGGTCAAAAACAACACCGGCGGCCGAAAGGTCTCCTGAATAAAAGAGGTCCAAGGGCAAGCCGCTGCGGCTCAGATACAAGTGCGCACTGTATCCCAGCCCGAAACCGGCGAGGGCCGAGAGGAAGGCAATAAAGAAGGCTTCCACCAGCACCATAGTGAACCGCCTGCCCGGCGTCAGTCCCAGACAGTGGAGCAGGGCAAACTCCCGGCCTCGCTCCAAAACCGACATGAGCAGCGTGTTGAGTACGGTAAAGCTGATCAGCAAGAAAAAGATCAGATTCATGACGTAGCTGCCTCCATCGTCAATACGAATAAAATCCCTCAATTGGGGAAGCGCTTCTCCCCAGCTCAATACCTCCAAAGCGGGGAAGCTCTCTTGTCCGATCCTGGCCAGCTCCTCTGAAAATCGGGCATCTTCCAACAAAAAGGCGATTTGGTGGACCCGAGTCCCCAAGTCCAGGAATTCCTGAGCAGCGCCCAGGGGCATCAAAGCCAGGGCCTGGTCCTGCTCCTCCAATCCCGTTCTCAGAATTCCCCGTACCCGCACAAGCCGGGATTGAATTTCCACGGAGTCGACTCCCTGTGCCATCAGAACCAGTTTCTCTCCCACCTCGAGGGCGAGTTTGTGAGCCACTCCTTGTCCCAGAATCACCCAATCCCCGTCGTCGGCATTCAGGAATTCCCCTTCGATCAGTTTCTCGTCAAAATCGGAGGCCTGCATTTCCTCTAAAGGTTGGATCCCTATGAGTTGAACTCCTGTTGCGCCATCAGCAGAGGAGGCCAGACCCGATACGAAGGTTCGGCGTAAGATGTGACGAATCGGGAATCGCCCTTTCATTTCCTGGCTCCAGGTCTCTACACTCCGGATCTCCTCAGGGCTGAGTAACCGGTTGATTCCCCCCTGCTCTTGATAGCCTTTCTGCTGAACCAGGACGTGGCCTGAACCCATATGCACGGCACTTTCAATCATCTGCTCATGGCTTCCATCGCCAAGCCCCAGGAAAATCAACAACAGTGCCAGGCCCAGCGAGATGGTGATCACGGTGAGAAGTGTTCTGCGAGGCTTTCGCCACAGATTTCTCCAGGCAATCTTCAAGACAATGGACATTTACAGTGAATCCCTTTATCTATCCCTCAACAGGAGCCGACAGGGCCTGGACCGGATTCAATCGAGCGGCCTTCACAGCCGGGAAAAAGGCGGCCAAAAGAGTAGCCAACAGCAGACCCAGGGCCGACCAAAGGACGTAATCCCAGCCCCAGCTGGCTTTCAGTACAGGGTCCATTCGGGTTCCCAGCATGGAAAGTTCTCCCATCCATCTGCTCAAATCCAGACCCTGGGTGGTTAGATAAGACATCCCCCAGGCTCCCAAACCAAATCCCCCTATCAAACCCAGAATTCCCAGAAAAAGGCTCTCCAGGAGAATGGAACTCACAATGAGCAGGGGACGCATCCCCAGGGCATGGACCAATCCGATCTCACGGCTTCTTTCAAAGACCGCCATCATCATCGTGTTCAAGACACCCATGGCGGTGAAGAGGCCAATGATCAAAATAATGAATCCGTACATCCCCTGGGCCAGGCTCACGTAGTCTTTGAGCTGGGGTGCCAGCTCTCCCCAGCTCCGGGCCGAGATGTTGGCTGGCAGCTCCTCCGAAGCGTTGAGCTGTGCGGCAAAACCATCAGCATCCATGGGATCCTCGAGCCTCACTGCAATCTCATGAACTTCATCCGGACCCAGAGCAAGCAGTTCCTGCAGGTCCTCCAGATAGAGGACTGCCAGCGAGCGATCCAAATAACTGAGTCCGGTGTGGAGGATTCCAGATACCAGAAACAGGTCGTTTCCCAGACTCCCATCGGCGGCCTGAGTCACGATGGCCACCTGTGATCCGACGGTTGCCTCCAGTTCCCGGGCCAGGACATCTCCCAACAGCAGAGAACGCTCCACCGAGTCGTCCAGTGCTCCCGCCTGAAGTCCCGACAGGAAGCTACTCACCCTCACTTCGACTTGCGGATCCACGCCCATCAAACGGGCTCCTGCAGAGCTCTCTCCTGTTGACAAAAGGCCGAATCCGTACACTCGAAGAGATCGCTCGGACAACTCAGGATAGAAGGCGAGTAGATGGAGGACCCCTTCCAGCTCACCACCCTCATCGCTGCCGATGGTATCGTAGAGGCTGCGCTCGGGTAGATAACCCGAATGATGCAGCTGCAGGTCACCCATGAGCAGGCCCGTTCCATTTTTGAGCATCTGCCCGGCTATACCGACGGTCAATCCAATGAGAACAATCAGAATGGCATAGCCACAACCCACAGCAGAAATGGTAATCAGGCTTCGTCTGGGATTTCTCCACAGGTTTCGCCATCCCAACCGCAAGACAATCATCTCTATCTCCGCAGAGAAGAAAGAGAAAAAGTGCCCTGGGGGATGGGAATATCAAAACGGAGCTCGTGATAAATCATCTCCGTGTATTCTTCCGGCTTGTCCTGCGGAACCATCCTCGACTTGGTGGGGACGAGCCGTCCGCCCATCTCGCGGTATTCAGAGAAGGTCAGGGTGCGCTTGAGCTCCTCATTTTCATCATAGTACTCAGCCCGGATGGGCATCAGATCCTTCTTGCGGACTTGGTAGAGCATCTTCCCCCAGACCACAGGCGCCTTGGGATGAGGAGTCAGCAGAAACTCATAGACCTCAACTCCTTCCCGTTCTCCTTCATAAACGATCTCAATCTCATAGTCACGAATGAGGCGACTTTCCTTGACCAGATCGTCATTGGTGAAATGCGAGCCCATCCAGGACCCCATCATCATGGAGGTGGGAACGCGGATGGTGCGATCGATCTTGGGAAGATAATTCCACATGTCGGAGCCGACCTTCAGGGTTGTCGTTCCGGCTTCTTTTTTGGGCTGTAACACCTTGATCAGAGCTTTTTCCGTACCCTCTGACCAGATTTCCATCGTGACATTGCGCTTCCAGCGCCGGGTGACCACAGCCATTTCCACCCGGCCTTGAGAGGAGTCTCCTCGAAGCATCTGGTCCACCTTGTCAATGATTTCAGCGGGGCTCAGCTGGGCTGAATCGACCTGTGCGGAAAGGGAGCCGATGGAACCTCCCATCAAAAACAACCCTGTCCAAATCCGTATGATTCCTAGCCACATCAGAGACACTACCTTTATCACCTACGGGTGAGAAATTCCTCAACTCTACTGGCCCAGCGCCCAGCTCTCACGATCCTCGGAGGGTCCATCGTCAGGTCAACCACCGTAGAGGGTTGGCTGGGCTGCTCCCTTTCCCTGCCCTCTAATATAAGGTCCACCTGGTGATCAAAAAGTTGCTTCAAACCCTCCAGTGCAGCCAACGGCTGTCCAGAAACGTTGGCGCTGGTGGAGACAATGGGACCCGGGATGGCCGCCATCCAAAGCTGTAGAAAGACCAGATCAGGATGACGCAATCCCACCTTACCGTCCTCCCCCAGCAGTAAGCGGGAACAGGAGGAGTTCCCTTCCAGAAGGAAGGTCACGGGACCCGGCCAAAAGGCTTTCACAAGTTCATAAAATAGATTCGGTATATGATTGGAAACCACTTCAGCATAAGAATAATCCTGGATAAGTAACAGAACGCCCTTTTTCCCGGAGCGGCCTTTGATGGCGAAAAGTCTTCGCAG
>JACZQQ010000041.1 GCA_022545645.1 Acidobacteriota bacterium
CCGCCTGCTGGAGGATCCTCTCAGGAATGATCTCTTTCCTATCCGGGATCAACCCTCCTGTGTCGATCACCTCAAACTGCTTCTCATCCCACCGAGCAATCTCAAAGAGGCGATCCCGGGTTATTCCCGGTTCATCCCCGACAATGGCCTTTCTTTTGCGGGTGAGCCGATTAAACAGGGTGGACTTACCGACGTTGGGTCTTCCGATGATGGCGACTCGATACATCAGTTTTCCATCCAGCCGGGATTATGCATAGGTTTTCGTGACGAAGTGCCGCAGGCGCCGCGATGACAAGGCGTGCGAGGGCACCCGCTTGCGGGTCGGGCCCCGCAGGCGTACTCGTGCAGTACGCCGAGGAGCCCAGGGGTACCCGCTTGCGGGTCACACAACGCAGTCGGTGCGCAGCGCACGCTGAATGTTTGCGGCTCTGCAGTAGACAATTTATGCATAATCCCGGCTAGTGAGTAAAAGCAGAACTATATCCAATGAGTCTGAAAGATCTTGATTTTATAGAGGTGTACCGAAGAATGCCTGTGTGGGCCCTTGAGGAAAGATTATGGGAATAGACTTGAAAAAAGGACGGAAGATCTGGAGAGGGTTAGGTCGAGGTCTTTTGCTCAGACTCCTTTTCGGTGTCTTCCTCTCCTCCACTTTTGAGAGAGCCTTTGAAGTTGCGGATGCCCTCTCCCAGCCCCTTTCCCAGTTGCGGAAGGCGACTGGCGCCAAAAATCACAATCACAATCAGAAGGATAATGACTAGTTCCGACATTCCAAGATTGCCCATGTTTTTGTACCTCGCTTGATTCTCCCTTTATGCTACGCTCAACCCTCCTAGATGTCAATCACAGTACCACGCGCTTGTCGCCAATCCGTCGAGTAATGCGCTTGCGGTCCAGGAACTCGAGGAAGGGAATCGCGTATTTGCGGCTGATTCCAAAGAGTTCCTTGAACTCGGGCACCGTAAAGGTGTGCCCCTTGGGAAAGGACTCCTTGAGCTGGGATTGGAGAAAGGTGATCTGGCCGGGCGACAGGACGATGTTCTCACTGACCCGTATCAGCTCTCCCTGCTGTAAAAGAAAATAATACACATCCCGGACCTGGCCACGGTCATAGGGCACTGCTTTCAGGAGTTCCTCCAAGGTGGGAGGTTGCAGACCCTTCCTCTGAATCAGTTGCAACATGTGTTCCTTCGCCTGGTCTTGCTCTGGGCTCAGTACCAGCTGTTGCCCCTGCAGCGACACGGTGCTGCCCTTGATTTGAATCTTTTTTTCACTCTCCATCTGGTTGAGAACGAATGTGAAGTAGGAATTGGCGGCTTTTCCGAAGAATCGCTCTTTCAGTTCTTCTCGTGGTACCCCCACAATCAAGGGATTTCGGGAGTGAAAATCAGCAAGGAATTGGGCTATTTTTGTCTTGAATTCCTCGAGATCCGGTCGAAAAACGGCCAGCAGCGGCTGCTGGGAGATCAAAACTATGGACTCCAGTCCCTTCAAGAGATCCAGCAGGTAATTTTCCAGAAAACCCGTGCGGGCCGCCAGGTCGGACAAGCTTACACCCGAGAAACGGTGCAGTTTGACGAAGTATTCGACCAAGGCACTGTCCAGACCCGGATCTTGCTCGGTGAGCATCGACCACAGCTTTCTCAACCCGGGGAGGATGTCGGGCAAGTCCTTTTGCCGGTGTTTTTTGGGTGTACCGTCCAGAATCACCCCCCCCCCAATGGTCGTCATGGGAGAGTAACGGCGTAAGATGAAGTGATCTTTAGGGCAGCAGACGGTCGGACTCTGCACTCGGAACTGAACCAGCATCGACTTGCCAGGGAGAAGTTGATCGCTTTCAAGCGGATGGATTCGACCGATCAGTTCAGCGCTTCCGTGGTGAAATCGGATCGCACTGCGGTCCTTGAGTCCCTTGGGAGCAGTGGGCAGCAAGTGAACGACTGCGTCAAACATTGAGGAGGGGGCAAGAGCGTTGGACCCCGAGATCACCATTCCCCTGTTCAAATCTTCCCTTTCCAATCCGCTGAGATTCAGTGCTGTCCTTTGGCCGGCCATGGCCAGGTCAGCTTCCTGGTTAAAAATCTCAATGCCTCGGACCTTTCCTGTCTTGAGGGTGGGATAGACGGTCACGGCATCTCCCTTTTTCAGAACACCGGCATAAGGGGTTCCCGTGACCACGGTCCCGAATCCTTTGATCGTGAAAATGCGGTCAACGGGAAGACGGAAGATCTGATGGGAACGTCGAGCGGTGGTGATGTCCTGCTGCGATTTCCCGATTTCTTCCAGTAGTGTTTCCTTCAGGAGTTCAACGCCTTCCCCGGAAACGCTATCCATGGCTACGATAGGAGCTTTTTCCAGCAGGCTGCCCTCAACGAGTTCCCGAACTTCAGCTTCAACCAGAGCAAGCAACTCCTCTTCAACCAAGTGCTTTTTGGTGATGGCGATAACGCCTCTTGGAATTTCCAGCAGCTTACAAATCTGAAAATGCTCGATAGTTTGGGGCATAACCGATTCATCAGCCGCAACCACCAGCAAGACTAGATCGATTCCACCGATCCCCGCCAGCATGTTCTTGACAAACTTTTCATGTCCGGGGACGTCGATAAAACCCACCCGAGAATCCCCCAGCTGCATATGAGCGAAACCGATTTCAATGCTGATACCACGGCGCTTCTCTTCTTCCAGCCGGTCGGTGTCGATACCGGTTAAAGCCTTAATAAGAGTGGTTTTACCGTGGTCAATGTGGCCCGCCGTCCCAACGATGATGTCTTTCATATTAGATAAAGTCCCGGTAAAATGATTCTGCTGGAGTCTTGTACAGGAATGTTAGGAAACTTATCAACAAAATTGCAGAAAATTCTTCGCGATTTGAAGGGTGAGGGACGCCTTGATGAACACCATATCGAGGTGGCGATGCGAGAAATTCGCATTGCGCTCCTGGAGGCGGACGTTCACTTTAAGGTGGTGAAGGAGTTCGTATCTCGGGTCAAGGAGAAGGCTCTCGGACAAGAGGTGCTTCGCAATCTGATGCCGGGCCAGCAGGTTGTGAAGATCGTTCGTGACGAACTCACCGAACTTTTTGGGAGGGAGGAGGCCGGGCTGGTGTTTTCCAAACCTTCTCCCAGCGTCATCCTGTTGATGGGTCTTCAAGGAAGTGGCAAGACGACAACCACAGGAAAGCTGGCTCTGTGGCTGAGGAAAAAAGGATTCCAGCCTCTGATGGTTTCAACAGATGTGTACCGCCCCGCCGCCAGGGAGCAACTCTCGGTCATTGCCCGCGATATTGAAATCGGGGTTTACGAGGAAAAGAGCAGTGACGCGGTGGAGTTGGCGGGCAATGCTCTACAGCACGCTCGTAACACGGGGTTTGACATTCTCCTGATCGATACAGCGGGACGCTTACACATCGACTCAGAGTTGATGATGGAGTTGGATCGCATTGTTGAGGAGGTGCGTCCGGCTGAAATTCTCCTGGTGGCCGATGCCATGACCGGGCAGGACGCTGTGACTTCGGCCCGCGAGTTTAACCAGCGATTGAATCTTTCCGGCGTCGTCTTGACCAAGATGGACGGAGATGCTCGGGGTGGAGCTGCCCTCTCGATCAAGACGGTGACAGGAAAGCCGATCAAATTCATCGGTGTGGGTGAGAAGTACGAGGCCTTGGAAGTTTTTCATCCAGAGCGAATGGCAAGTCGCATATTGGGGATGGGTGATGTGTTGAGTTTGATCGAAAAGGCTGAAGAAGTCGTGGATGAAGAGCATGCTCAGGAAATGCTCAAGAAGATGCAGCGCAACGAGTTCACGCTAGAGGATTTTCGTCAACAACTGAGGCAGCTCAGGAGGCTGGGTCCGCTGGAGCAAGTACTGGGGATGCTTCCCCAAATGGGTCCGCTGAAAGGATTGAATAAGCTTCAGGTCGATGAGAAACAATTGACTTATCTGGAAGCCATCATCAATTCCATGACCCTGAAGGAAAGGGTTGCCTACAAGAGCATCAATGCCTCAAGGCGCAAGAGAATCGCAAAGGGCAGCGGAAGACCGGTTTCCGAAGTCAATCGTCTGCTCAAACAGTATGTGCAGACAAAAAAGATGATGAATAAACTCAGTAAAGGCTTTTCTACCAAAGGGTTACCTAAATTAAACTTTCCGATTTAGCGACTCTCTGATAGAATAAGCCGAATTGGTAGGAGCGATCATTGTTAAGAATACGTTTGAGTCGGCACGGAAGAAAAAAGGATCCTCATTATCGAGTTGTTGTTGCTGAAAAGCACAAAGCACGAGAGGGGCGATTTGTTGAGATAGTGGGTTACTACAACCCAGCTCTGAAGCCTGTTCGACTGAAATTGGACCTTGACCGAATTGAACATTGGGTCAAACAAGGTGCACAACCCTCGAATACCGTAAGAGTCTTAATCAATAAAGTCAGGCAGTCGACATAGTTGAAGAAGACCTTGTGTTGATGCGCGTCATGGATTGCCGATCTTGATGAGGCTCTGTGAGCCTTGGGCATGACACGCGCTCGAGCTGGTTGGATACTCGGATGTCCAAGTTCGTTTTACAGGAGGCGTTATGAAAGAGCTTATCGAAATGATCGCGAAGGCTTTGGTGGACAGTCCTGATGAGGTCGTTGTGAATGAGGTTTCGGGTGAACAAACCACCGTCCTTGAGTTGAGGGTGGCTCAGTCGGATCTTGGTAAAGTGATTGGCAAACAGGGACGAACGGCTCGTTCCATCCGAACCCTTCTAGGAGCTGCAGGAATGAAGCTCCACAAGCGATTTGTTTTGGAGATCCTGGAGTAGTTGGCTCAATTTGCCAGCATTGCCCGAATTGTCAAGAAACGTGGAGTTCGAGGCGAGGTCGCAGCTGAACTCTTAACTGATTTTCCCGAGCGTTTCTCCTCCCTTGATCAGGTCCGTATTTTCAATGGCGAAACGGAGTATTGGGAGGAAATCGAGAAACACTGGTTTCACAAAAACCGCGTTATTCTGAAGTTTCGCGGGCGTGATCGTCCTGAAGAAGTAGAAGAACTCATTGGCGGTGACGTTCAAGTTTCCGAGGACCAACGTGTTTCGCTTCCCCAAGACAGCTATTATCATTCTGATCTGATTGGGTGCCAAGTCCTGGAGGATGAAGAAGTGCTGGGTGGGGTGACCGGGATTTTGGAAACGGGAACCGCAGGCTGTAATTTGGTGGTGACAAGGGCTGATGGAGGGGAGTTTATGGTGCCGCTGGTCCGGAAATTTGTGCTGAAGGTCGATGTGGGAAAAAAGGTGATCCAAGTGAACCTCCCCTCGGGATTAGTGTAACGCCGATCTCCACGGATCAAACGAGATCTGTACGGATACATCTTTGGAAGCTCGTACTTATGTTGATCAGCATCGTGACGATTTTCCCCGACTTTTTCGCTGAGGTCTTTGACTTTGGAATGATCCGCCAGGGCCGAAAGAAAGGACTTCTTGAGACGGAAATAGTGGATCTGCGAGAATTCGCTCCCGATGAAAGAAAAACGGTAGATGATCGTTCCTACGGAGGAGGAGAGGGAATGGTACTGAAGCCGGAGTTGATTTTTGAGGCTGTAGAGAAGTGTCAGGAGAAATGGGGCGACAAGGGACGCGTCATCTTACTCTCGCCGCAAGGGAGGCGATTTGATCAGAAGAAGGCAAACGAGTTATCTTTGGTGCCCCATCTGATCTTGATTTGCGGTCGTTACGAGGGCGTGGATCAACGGGTGGCCGACTATTTGGCCGACGAGGAGCTTTCGGTGGGTGACTTTGTACTCTCAGGAGGAGAGTTTGCAGCGTGTTCGGTTGTCGATGCGGTGAGCCGCCTGATCCCAGGTGTGGTGGGTAAGGGAAATTCCGTCCTGGAGGAGTCTTTTATGGATGATCTTCTCGATTTTCCCCACTATACTCGCCCAGCGGATTTCCGCGGGTGGAAAGTACCTGATATCCTTCTTTCCGGGGATCACCTGCGAATCCAGAGATGGAGGCGTCAAAAGGCCTTGGAACGAACGCAACAAAGGAGGCCGGATCTTTTGAAAGAAGAGAGTGGCTTGGTAGATCGAGTGGTATTGAAGAAAACTGAGGTCTGATATGGATTTAGTGGATAAAGTTGAACAAAAGTATATGGACCGGAAGATGTCTGAATTCAGATCCGGAGACACGGTTCGAGTCAATGTGAAAATCAGAGAGGGAGACAAGTCCCGGATTCAAGTATTCGAAGGAGTGGTCATTGCCATCAAGAGGAACGGCTTGAGTTCCACTTTCACGGTCCGTAAAGTTTCAGTGGGTTACGGGGTTGAGCGGATTTTTCCTCTTTACTCCCCCACCATCCAGACGATCGAAGTGGTCAAAAGGGGACGGGTCAGACGTGCAAAACTCTATTATTTGCGAGAGCGAAAGGGTAAAGCGGCTCGGATCAAAGAACGAAGGCGGTAGTTCAGTGGCTTCCCTGGCATGGTTAACAAAGCCCTGTTTGTCATCTATGTTCTCTACTGCCTTGAAGTAGGGATCTTCCTTCTCGTCTATCCCTGGATGCGTCTCTGGGACCAAAATTTTCTCCTTCAATATTCTTCTTATCTTAGGGTCGTGCTCCTGAATGATTTTTTCCGAGGTGCTGTCTCGGGACTTGGTATTGCAAACCTTATCTTAGGGGCCTGGGAAGTTGCCCACTTTCAACGATATTTTAGGAAAGCATAACCTCCAATCTCCCATACTCTATGGCATCTCCAACCGCCGTGCCTTTCCCAACCTGGAGCCGCTGAGTTATCTGGAGCTGCTCTTTCAGACACGAGCAGACATCGTACAGTGGCGTGAGAAGGATCTGCCGGCTGAACAGAACCGTAGCTTCGTTCAGCGCGGGGTGCGGTTGGCGAGTGAAACGGGCAAGCTGTTTTTAGTGAATTCCTTGCTTGAAATGGCACTTGAAGAGGAGGCTGACGGTGCTCACCTCACCTCCAGCCAGGACGTTGGCGAGGCCAGACGGGTCAGAGACCGTTTCGGAGCCAGGCAGTCCCTATTGGGGAAGTCCGTCCACACACTGTCAGAGGCAGTCATGGCTGAGGCGGAAGGAGTGGACTACCTCTTGCTGGGACCGATCTTTGATCCCCTCTCCAAGCGATCGTATGGTTTGCCTCTGGGCTGCTCAGCCCTCCAAGAAGCCGTGCAGACATTGTCTATCCCGGTGATTGCCATAGGAGGCATCGACGAGTCCAATTTCGAGGAAGTCTTCAAGACCGGAGCCGGCGGAGCTGCCGGAATCACCTGGGTACAGCGGGAGGTCAGCGCGCTTCTGTAGAAGCGCGAAGACCGCTGACCTCCCGGTCAGCGGAAATTCCAAATTCCAAATCCTAAATCCTAAACAAATTCTAAATCACAAATTCCAAGTTCAAAACCTCTGAGCCTGGACTGTCTTAAACTGAATCTGCTTGTGACTTGGAGCTTGGAATTTGTGATTTGTTTGGGATTTGGATTTTGGGATTTGGAATTTCCGGCCTCCGGCCGGCGCTTCACCATCTTAGAAGGAGGAGTTCAGAACTGAAGCCGGGACCAAAAGCGGCACAGAGCCCCCAGTCGGCTTTCTCCGGAGAACCTTCCCTCATTAGATGTTCCAGGATGAACAGGATGGTTGGGCTGGACATGTTCCCGTAGTTTTCCAAAACGAAACGACTGGAGTCGAGCTTCTCCTCGCTGAGCTCAAGCGACTCCCTCATGGCAAGAAGTATTTTTGCCCCTCCTGGATGGATGACAAAGTGGTCTAGGTCCTGCAGGCTGAGCTGACTTCGTTGGAGGAATTCGGTGACGTTCTCCCTGATGTGTTGGTCCAGAACCTTGGGAATCGTTGGTGAGAAAATGACGCTGAGTCCTGTTTCGCTGAAATCCCATCCCATGAGGTCGAGGGTGTTGGGCCACAACGTGCTCATGCTATCCACCATGTGGATGCCCTCCTCTGGACAAGTATCTCCACAGATCAAAACAGCAGCGGCTCCATCTGCAAAAAGGGCAGAAGCCACAAAATTGCTTTTCCGATAATCGGCGAACTGGAAGGTGAGAGATGACAACTCCACCGAGACTAAGAGGATTCTTTGATCGGGTGCCCCTCTGGCAAGATCCTGGCAGTGGGTCAGCCCGGTAGCTCCTCCTGCACAGCCCAGACCAAAAATGGGTGTCCTTTTGGTGTGAGTGCCAAATCCCAGCCGGTTGATGATGCGGGCATCAATGCTGGGTGTGGACATCCCGCTGGTGGAGACAAAGACCAGGTGATCCACATCCTGGGGACCCAGATCAGCCTTTTCCAGACAACGCTCGATGGCCTCAATACTCAGGCGCTCCGACCAGCGGATGTATTCTCCGTTTTTCTCTGAAAAGGTGTGATGGCGTTCAAACCACTCCAAAGGGACACAGAAGAATCGCCTGTGGACATGAACATTGTCAAAAACGGCAATCAGGCTTTGGGTACACTCGAGGTTTTCTTGGAAGTGCTGGTGGACCCATTCCCGAATCTCTTGTTGCTCAAAGCAAAAAGGGGGCACAGCCGTGCCAACGGCGACGACGCGTGGCATGTGAGCGCCTACTGGGCGGGAGCACCCAAGCCAAGGAGGGACCCCTTTTGGGCGACGACAGAGATCTCCTGGGCTTCCTCCAATTCCCGATACAGGGCCTCATCTTTCCGATCGATGGCAAGCTGTTTGATGGGCTCTAACTGGGGGATGAACACTTGGATCTGTTTGTTGAGCTTCTCGAGGGACTTTCGAATATCCTTTTCAGAGGCTGTTTTATAAATGGCCTTTTCATCGATGTTGATCAAAATGCCGTCAATGGCCCGCCGATAGGCATGGACCATGTCCCAATAGGTATGGAATTCCAGGGGATTTTTCCTCTTCTTCTTCTTCCCATTCCCCGCCCTTCATTCTTCTCTGGATCTCCTCCAAACGAGCCTCGGCAATTTCCAGAAAAACCTCCACTCTCTTTTCTAATTCTTGATGGAGCTGAAGTTTTTCGAACTCCTCCTCCGTGAAACGATCTCTCGACTGCAATCGCGCCGGGGGGGACGCAAGTGAGAATCCTCCAGGGTGAAGCGACAAGGATGCCGGATCCCCTTTTCCCTTCTCACCGGCGGTTCGAATTCCCACCAGAGCTTCACCCAGCAGCTGTCCCAACAGGGTTTTTCGGAGTTGTTCCAAGGTTCGAATGGTGTTTTCGAACCCCTCCGCGTACTCAAACGGTACGGTTGTCTGCAAGTCATTGATCGTTTCGATCAGTTTGCGAAGACGAATTTCCAGCTTCTTAACTTCTGACGAGCGAAGATCCTTGTCCTTTTTTGCGTTGGAGGATTGTTCGCCTGCATAGTGAGACAGCGCGGAAATCTTCTGCAGCAAATCAGCCGTTTCGTCCAACTGGTCTCGTTGAATATATCTCTGCAAGAGATCCACACGACGATCAAAGACCTCTCTGAACAAGTCGATCCGATCGCGATATTGGGGTTTTCTTTGATATTCGCGAAGTTCTCTCTCAGTAAGCAGATCCGTCAAAGGGGGATCCACGCTCTGTGCCAGGTGAAGGGGACTGACAAGAGGAACGATCAATAGGGTAAGAAAAAGAAGTGTCATTTTCTACATTCTCTCAGGTACGGGTATGCCAAGTAAATCGAGGCCCTTCAACAGTCCCTGACGTGCCGCATCGGTGATGGTGAGATAAAAGCATTTTTTGATCGGATCGCTCTCCGAGAGGACATGGTACTTATGATAGAACAGGTTGAATTGTTGGGCCAAGTTAAAGACGTGTTTGGCCAAATGGGAGATCTCCAGGGTAGCAACCGTCTGGTCGATGGCGTCATCAAGACGTGCCGCTTGAAGCAAGAGACTCCAGAGTTCATTGTCCTCGATGAGTTCGGCAATGGAGTTCGGTTTCTCCCACATGCGCTCACGTTCTTTTTCCCAGATCGACAGACTCCATTCGCTATCGTCCGCTTCCAGCTTGCGAAAGATGCTGTGAGCACGCACCACCGAATACTGCAGGTAAGGTCCTGTTTCCCCTTCGAAACTGAGAGCTTCGGCAAAGTCGAAAGCGATCACCGAGTTGCGGGTGTATTTGAGAAGAAAGTAGCGAAGAGCTCCGATGGAGACCTTCTGAGCGATTTCTTTTCGTTGTTTCAGGGTGAGAGCTTTCCCGCGGGCGTTGACTTCCTCAAGCGATTTTTCGAACAACTTGTTGATCAGATCGTCGGCCTTAACCCCCAGTCCCTTACGTCCTGAGACTTCCACATAGGGTTTTCTGCGATCCTCTTCTGACAATTCGATGCCCAGTTCCGAACAACAGGCGGGGGACAATGCAACCATCTCATAGCTGAAGTGCACAGAACGATCCGCTTCGTTGCTAAAGCCGAGCCTTCTCAGGCCTTCTACCACCACCCGCTGAAGGTAAGATTGGCGTACATCGATCACGTTGAAGACGGTCTGTCCTCGCCCAAAATCGGGCTCGGTATGGGGGGAGGGTTCAGTGGTCGTGAGCCAGACGGTGTCTTCATTCGGACCACCATCGGTATGCAGAGTCACTTCGCCGCCCCGGTATTGGCAGAGTGGGCGGTAGTGAAAAGTTTTCTCCAACAGCCCAAACTTCCAGAGTTGGTAGGCGATGTCCTTTCCGACATAGGTTACCGTCCCATTACTCCGGACAATAATCTTTTCCTCATCGGGCTGCCCATGGGTCCCAGGTACCTGCATGGTCCAACAGCCTTGGTAGGGCCCGTTCTCCCGGTAGGTGATTGCCTGTTTGTCTTTGAGCCGTTGAAAGGCCTCTTGCCAGAACTTCAGGGAGAGGATCTCACTTTCCCGGGGTAAGACCTCATATCGCACTCCGATTCGGAGCATGGTCTTCAGATGAGCGAAGACAACCCGCATCGAAATGTACTCGGCCAGCTGCGGGATGGGTCCCTCACCGCTCTCGATTTCCTGGAGTGTTTGCTCGCGGAACTTCAGGCGTGATTCCTCCTCCTGATACCATTTGGAGACCTCTGCATAGAGATCCCAGCAGTAGTAGTCAAAAGGTTCTGCGATGGACTGGATCTCTTTGAAGGACATCTCACGCAGGTTTTGAAAGCCCACAACCACGTCGGCTACCTGGACACCGGTATTGTCGATGTAGTTCTGAACCTCGACTTTGCGACCTCTAGCTCGCAACAGTCTGACCAAGGTGTCTCCCAAAACTGCGTTTCTCAAATGGCCGATGTGTGCGGCCTTATTGGGATTAATGTTGGTGTGCTCCACGATGACCTTCTCGCCCGAGGGTTCGGCCGGGGGGCTGTTTAGCCAGCGATGAAGATCGTGAAAGAAGGCAACCCGCTTGAAAAATACATTCAGGTGGCCGTTACCGGCAGCTACAAAACGATCCACATGGGGAGGAGTTTCAATGTTTTCTGCTACCTGTAAGGCGATTTCACGAGGAGATCGGCGAAGAGTCCTGGCCAGTTCGAAAGAGAAGGGAAAAGCCAGATCTCCGAATTCAGTGCGGGGCGGTGTCTCCACCGTGAGCCGCTTCAACTCCACTCCGAAGTGTTGGGCGATGAACCGCCGCAAGTGCTGTTCGGTTTCTTCAATGCGCCTGAGTAGCATAGGGCTAATGATAAGCGAACCCTTCTTTTGGGGCAAAGAAGGGTTCGTGCTGTTGTGCTGTTGTGCGGTGGTGCGGTGGTGCGGTGGTGCTGTCGTCACCAAGTGACGAAGGCACAAATCTACAGTATAGTAATCCGCTTGGAACACCGTCTATGAGTAGAATACTTCGTTTCGATCCCTTCAATGGAGTGAGTGGAGATATGATTCTGGGAGCTCTCATCCATCTGGGGTTGCCAGTGGAAAAATTGAAAGAAGAGCTGGGAAAACTGAAGCTGGAGGAGTATGAACTGGAGGTGGACGAAATTGTCCGGAAAGGTATCCAGGGGATCAACTTTAGGGTCCGACCAGGCAAGTCCACTTCACACCATCACAGTCGGGGATTTCTGGAGATCCAGTCCTTGATTGATGAGAGTGAGCTCGATTCCTGGGTTAAAGAGAAGGCTGGTGCGATATTCCGGCGGCTTGGAGAGGCCGAAGCTAAAGTCCATAAGACTTCTCTCCAAGAGGTTCACTTTCATGAAGTGGGAGCAGTGGACGCTATTGTGGATATTGTGGGTGCCTGTATCGGTTGCCATTATTTCGGCGTCGAGCTCTTTGAGAGTGCTCCCCTGAATTTGGGGAGTGGAACCGTTACTTTCTCACACGGAACATGGCCTGTTCCTGCGCCGGCGACTGCAGAGTTGGTGACCGATTTTCCGGTTTTTATGGACCAGGTGCAAGGAGAACTCACAACGCCCACCGGGGCCGCGATCGTCACGACATTGGTAGAGGAGAGGACGGGTTCAGCCGTGTACAGATACGAAAGATGGGGTTTCGGCGCCGGGGACAGGGAGTTTGAGGAGATCCCGAACATGCTAAGATTGGTCCTGGGGAACAGGCTACCAGAGCACGAAGGGGCCTCGCCCGGACCCCATGAGGCATGGCACGAGGAGGAAATCTGTCTCTTGGAGGCCAACATCGACGATATGGACGGGGAAATGGTGGGTCATTTCCTGGAGTTGGCCCTAAAAAAGAAGGCGTTGGACGCCTATTGTACTCCCGTGCAAATGAAGAAAAGTCGTCCTGGAGTCAAGCTTTCTGTTCTCTGCCGGCCAGTCGATCGCGAGCGAATGGCGGAACTGATCTTTCGCGAAACGACAACGCTGGGCGTTCGCTGGAGTCTGGATCAGAGGTGGCTTTTGAGTCGCGAGGTCAAGTGGCTCGAGACTGATTACGGAAAAATAGCGATCAAAATCGCACGTCACAAAGGAGAGATTGTGAACGTGACGCCCGAATATGAAGATTTGAAAGCGATGGCTGAGAGAATGAGTATTCCGTTGAAAACACTGCGACAACACATTATGGGACAGATTATCGATCAAGGCTATGAGTGACACTTTTTATCTGACTACTCCGCTCTATTACGTCAACGGCGTTCCTCATGTGGGACACACCTATACGTCTGTCATCGCTGATGCGATTGCCCGTTACAAGAGGATGTGTGGTTTGCAGGTCTGCTCTCTGACCGGCACGGATGAACATGGGCTCAAAATTGAGAGGGCCGCCCGCCAACAGGGTCTGTCTCCTCAAAAGTTCACCACTACCTACGCTGCCACCTTTAGGCAAGCCTGGAAGAAATTGGGCCTCACTTTCGATGAATTTATCCGCACCACAGAAAAGAGACATGGTGAGGCCGTAGTGGAGATTTTCGAAAGGATCAAAGAGAACAATTTTATCTACCTGGGCGAATATAGTGGGAACTATTGCGTCAACTGTGAGGCCTACACCCCCGAGGGTGTGACGGATTGTCCCGACTGCGGGCGCCCTACAGAGTTCATGACCGAGGAGAGCTATTTCTTTAAGCTCTCGGCTTTTGAGGAAAAGCTTCTGAACTTCTACGACTCCAACCCCGACTTTGTCATCCCCGCCACCCGGATGAATGAGATTGTGAGCTTCGTCAAGGGGGGCCTCAAGGATTTGAGTATCAGCCGCACCTCTTTTAGTTGGGGAATTCCAATACCTGGAGATGAGAAACACATCTTTTATGTCTGGTTTGATGCCCTCACGGGCTATCTTGCTGGAATTGGCTTTGCCCGCCAATCGGAAAACTTTGAACAGTATTGGCCCGCCGATGTCCAACTCATCGGTAAAGATATTCTCCGTTTTCACGCCGTTTATTGGCCTGCCTTCCTGATTGCAGCCGGATTGGAACCACCGCGTCATATCCTGGTCAATGGATGGTGGACCGTAGAGGGTGAGAAAATGTCCAAGTCCAGAGGTAATACCATCACTACGGATGAACTCATCAAGCTGGTTCCATCCGATTACGTTAAGTATTTCCTGCTTCGCGAAATTCCCATCGGTGCGGATGGAAACTTTTCCTACAAACTCTTGCTGAAGCGAGTGAATAGTGATTTGGCCAACGACCTGGGCAACCTGTCCAATCGGATCCTGACCATGATTGAGAGTAATTGCAAGGGTCAGATTCCTGAATCTGGAGAGGCTGAAACCAGAGATGAAGAACTCAAGCAATTCAGTAGCGAGACGATTGATTTGTTTCGTAAGAATTTCGATAGCCTGCAAATCAATAAGGCCATTGAAAATGTGTGGGAATTGATATCCATGGTGAATAAATACATTGTCGCGAATGAACCCTGGGCCATGGGGGCCGACCCTGCGAAGAAAGATCGGCTGGGAACCGTTCTCTATTATTCGGCAGAGACCTTGAGGATCATCGCTATCTTGATGGCTCCCATTATTCCCACCGGGACTGCTTCAATTCTGAAGCAGCTAGGAGTTTCCAAGCCTATTGAAGACCACAGGATCCCCCAATTGGCCTGGGGAGAGCTAGAAATGGGTTCTCCCATCGGAAAGATCCAGGCCATCTATCCACGTCTTGACCAGGAGGAACTCTTGAGCCGTGTCGAAGAAGAAAGACAACAGAAGGAATCTCCCTCTCCGGCCGCCCAGGATACGGATGTGACCGCGCAGAAAGAGGAGATCGGGATTGAAGACTTCGCCAAGGTGGAGATGAGGGTGGGGAAAATCGTTTCAGCGGAGAGAGTCCCGAAATCAGATAAGCTGCTCAAGGTACAGGTGGACATTGGATCAGAAGTCCGTCAAGTGGTGGCGGGCATCGGTGAGGAGTACGCTCCTGAAGAATTACCAGGTCGTCTGGTAGCGGTGGTGACGAATCTGAAGCCGGTCAAGCTCATGGGTGTCGAATCGAACGGGATGCTTGTGGCGGCCGCAAATAAGGGTAAGCCGGTTCTTGTCGCTTTCAATGAACCCGTTCGACTGGGCGCAAGACTCCAGTAATGTTCATTGACTCTCATGCTCATCTGGATTCTCCTGATTTTCAACCCGATTTAGAAGAGGTTCTCGAGAGAGCAAAGGATGCCGGTGTATCCACGATCTTGACCATCGGTTGTGTCGAAGAAGGAGTCGAGAGCATCGATTCGTTTGTGCGACTCGTGGAGGACCATGAGTGCTTGTATGGGAGTATGGGTGTTCATCCTCACGATGCCCGCTTCTATCATGATGGGCTGGGAGAGCAGATCCAGCAGCTCATGGAGCACCCCAAGGTTCTAGGCTGGGGAGAAATTGGATTGGATTTCCGCTATGACAATTCTCCTCGCTCTCAACAAATTGAGGCGTTCAGAGGGCAGCTTCGAAGGGCTCGAGAAGCCGCCAAACCCGTTGTCAT
>JACZQQ010000238.1 GCA_022545645.1 Acidobacteriota bacterium
TTTTGAGATGTTGACCATGGTGGGTCACACCGTCCATACGGTTTGTCCCGACAAAAAGGCGGGTGAATCGGTGGCCACGGCGGTACACGACTTTGAGGGAGACCAGACTTACACCGAGAAACGGGGTCACAACTTTGCCCTGAACGCCACCTTCGAAGAGATCCAACCCGAGGCCTACGACGCACTGGTGATCCCGGGAGGGCGGGCACCGGAATACCTTCGACTCAACGAGAGAGTCCTGGACATCGTCCGCCACTTTGCCCAGGCCGACAAACCCATCGCCGCCATCTGTCATGGGCTTCAAATCTTGACGGCAGCAGGCGTGGTGGAGAAAAAGCTGTGTACCGCCTATCCGGCCGTTCAGCCGGAACTGATCCAGGCCGGTGCCCAGTGGGGAGAGGTCAACGAAACCTTCTCCAATGCCTATGTGGACGGCAACCTGGTCACGGCAGCAGCCTGGCCCGGCCATCCGGAGTGGATCAGCAAGTTCTTGGAGGTGCTCGGCACCAAAATCGAGCCGTAGGTCTAGCCCTTTGCTGCCAGCTCATCCAGCGCTGTTCCGCTTAAACGGAATACCGTCCATTCATCCAGGGGTATCGCTTTTAGCCTGCTGTAGAATTCAAGGGCGGGTTGATTGGAATCCAGGACGATCCATTCCAGGCGACCACAATTTCGTTTCTTGGCTATCTCTGCAAGAGTCACCAACAGTGCCCGTCCGATTCCCTTCCCTCGGCAGTCGGGGCGCACATAGAGATCCTCCAGATAAATTCCGGGCCGACCCAAGAAGGTTGAAAAATTGTGAAAATAGAGGGCATAACCGACCGACTCACCCTCATATTCAGCAATCACGACTTCCGCAAAGGGCCGTGCCCCAAAAAGCGCTTCCTCCAGCTGTCCTTGGGTGGCCGTGACCTCATGGGCCAGATTCTCGTATTCGGCCAATTCTGTGATCAACCCAAGGATCACGGCGGTATCCTGCTTGACCGCCTCACGGATTCTCAATCCCGGGACTGTTGTGGAATCCATACCTGCCTTCTCCATCACTTCGTCACCAGGAATTTGACCGCGTTGGAGACATCGCTGTCCCCCTCGTTGATCGGCTCTGGATTGACGACCACCAGTGAAGAAGTCCCAGGAATGTTCAACTCTTTGCACTCCAGTGTCGTTTTGATCTCGGTTCGGCCCACGAATTCAATGTCCTGCCCTGCTCCATTGACTCTCACGAAACTGCTGGGCATAAAGCCCGTACCCTTGATGGTCACCACGACAGCCGGGCGATTGCAGGATACGGCGGGCGGAAACGATTGAATGCGAGGGGAGGGATGTCGGCCCGAGCCGGACAGCCAGGGCCTGGGTATGGGATTGGTAAAATAACGGTGATAGGCGAGCTCCACCTCTTGACCCTCTTTCAGGACAGCAAAGATATCTCGGGTGTTGCCGATATCTTGTAAGGGATCGGAATTTAGAATGACCAGATCGGCAATCTTGCCCTTTTCAAGACTACCCAAATCGTTGCTGCGACCGAGAAACTCGGCGGGAAGTCGAGTGGTCGATACAATGGCCTGCATGGGAGACAGAATCCCCCCATGGACGAGCAGTTCGAGTTCATGATGGAGACTGATACCCGGGGGAACTTTACCTTCGGCGTCGGAACCGACCAGGAGCTTGCCGCCCGCTTCCACGAACTGGCGGAGAAAGAGGACAAAGTTCTCGTATCCCTTTTCCACCCTCTCCTTCGTTTTCGGATCAAGGGGCACCGCATGATTTTGCAAGTCGAACCATCTTCGGCGTTGATAGTCGGTGACATACAGCAAGTTGGTGTCACTCAAGAGCACCGCATCTTCCCACAGAAACTTGTCCGACAAGGGATGAAACCCCTTGAAAGCATTGGTGTTTAAACTGGTTTCCAGATACACATCTTCCTGGATCAAAAGCTCGATCAGCTCGGGAAAAAGCTCCCGCTGCATGAGGGAGGCCCGCTCGGCCTCCAGGGACATGCTCTTTGCTCGTTTTTTCAATTCTGGATCCTTGACAGTAGCGTCAAGAACACCGCTGGCGTGGGCCAGCAGATCGACTCCAGCCAGGGCGGCCTCTCGGGCATCAAAGTTGGGTCCCAGGTGAGCAACCACACGCTTCCCTGCTTGATGGGCCAGATCGGCCATCGCCCTGGCCACCTCGGCCGTGGGAACCCCTCTGTAGATCTTGATGTAGTCGACGCCTTTGTCGAGCAGCATCTGCACGACCTGTATGCCTTCCTCGGCGCTTCTCACGTGTAGCCAGTGAGGCATCCCTAGAGTTGGCATCCCAATAGGCGCTCCAGGTGGTGCCCCCAGGGGATTACCCGCAGTGAACATTCTGGGGCCCACCACATCTCCCCGGGCAATTGCCTCTGCTTGAGCTTGATCCCATTCCGGAATCCCTCCCAAAGACATCACCGTCGTGACACCGTGGTTCAGATACAGCTCTCCTTCGTAGCCAAAGTAATGGACATGGGAATCGATGAGCCCGGGTAGGATGAACTTACCTTGGGCGTCGATGACCCGGCTTTGAGCGGGGCGAACCACTTCGCTGCGGGGTCCGATCTCCTGAATCCGCCCATTGCGGATCACCATTCTCATATCTCTTTGTGGGGCATTGCCCGTGCCATCGATCAGGGTTCCACCCTCAATCACCAACACCTCTTCTCCCCTCTCCTGGCTCGGAGACGCTCCTGCCATTAAGGGTAAAAAGACCGTAACAATGGCATTTAACATGAAGATACTCAGAAACTTTCTGAATGGCATGGTGAATCTCCTTCAGGTCGAAGCGGGTCCTCGGAGATGGGCGGTACGGCTTGACGATTTACAGGTTCGAGCGTACCCAAATGGGCGGAGGCGGCTCCCAACTCTATATCGCGACTGACTCTTCTGTGGTTCCGGAAAGAGGAGGAAGGAGGCCGCCATGGACGGCCTCCAGGCAAACCTTAATTGCCTCCCAGGAATTGAGCGGCCACTTCCTCATCGGAAAAGTCGTAGACAGGTCCGATCGAGTCCACGCCAAACTCACTTGCCAGAGATGCTTGCAGCTGCATGATCTTGCCACCCACCATGGTCATGGGGACTCGGATCTTCAGAAGATCATCCACCGGAACGGTGAAGTAGTCCCGATCCAGGATAA
Source organism: Acidobacteriota bacterium (assembly GCA_022545645.1). Classification (GTDB taxonomy): domain Bacteria; phylum Acidobacteriota; class UBA6911; order RPQK01; family JADFOI01; genus JADFOI01. The sequence goes on from JACZQQ010000238.1 coordinate 3,157, forward strand.
TCAGATCGGCGAACTTGCCCACTTCCAGGGTTCCGAGTTGGTCCTCCTTGAGTACATACTCGGATGCCCAGGAGGTCCACATCTTGAGCGCATGGACTCGGTCAATCCGTTCATCGGGCTGCCAGACCACCCCATCAAATTTGCGAGTCACAGCCTGCCACAGCTTGTTAAAGGGCGGAGTAGATCCGTAATGTTGCCCCACCAGCTTCACACCCGATTCGATCCAGGTCTTGAAGGGCAGGATAAAGGGCTGGATCGAATCGCCGTAGTCTCGAATCCAGGCCGGGGACTCACTGACCAGGTCGGGACCGCAGCTCAAAATGAGCCCATAATCCTTGAGTTGCTGTATCATCGCGGGGTCTTTTCCGATCAGATTGCAGTGCTCGCCGGTCATTCGCATGTCCCGAACCTCCTGCATCGTCCAGCCATTGACTTCCCGGGCCATATCGATCATCCGAAAGAAGGCTCGCGTACTTTCGCTGCCGCACATGTGGATGCCCGCCAGCCGCCAGCCGGCCGCGGCCGCATTTTGAAGCGTATCCCAAGGCAGTTCTCCGGGTACGGGGCAGACTTCTCGAGCCTTGATGTGGGCTGGAGCCACCGTATCCGCACCTGTACACGATTCCGGATAACGGGAATCCCAGCGCTCGGAAGCCACACCGTCAATCCACAGGTAATCGTCTCCGATTCCCTGCAGGACACCGGTCCGTCGATAGATTTGACGGGTCTGCTGGGGATCGGTGGGCAGGCGATGGATCTCATAGTGAGCCGAGAAACGGATGGGCATCTGGCCCAATCCGGCCAGGGTGGCATACCCGCTCATGATCTTGGGGAACTGAATGCGGCTTGAAAAGGTGGTGATTCCCTTGGTGGTGGCTTCTTCCGAGATGATCTTGATGGCTTGGGCCAGAGTGTTCAGGGGCAGCTTTTCCAAAAACAGCTGCCAGGTGATCACCGACATCTCCTGGCTGCCCACCCATCCGATTTCGGCAATGTCTTCTCCAATCACGTCCCCGTGCATGGTCTCCTGGATGGAGGCGGAATATCCGGGAAGAAACTCATTCAGGATCTCCAG
>JACZQQ010000042.1 GCA_022545645.1 Acidobacteriota bacterium
GTATAATCAAACACTATATATTCTTGGTTTTCAAGTGAGTGACCGACAGGTCCACCCTTGGGCAAGCCGCGTATGAATCCAAGTCGTCAAAAAGAACCCTCCGGACTGTGGACGAGCCCTCTGAAGGCTGCGGACCTGGCTGCTGAACTACGCTTTTCCGACGTCTTGTGGGACACGGTCGAGGAAACCCTGGTGTGGCGCGAGGAGAGGTCCGATCAGGGCGTTCTGGTGTGTCAATCACCGCAGGACCCTTCGCCACGCGATTTGACCGGTGATCTCTCCGTGCGTGCACGAGTCGGGTACGGCGGCGGCGATTTCACCGTTTCTCATGGATCTGTTTATTTTGTGGCTGAGGGACGCCTCTATCAGCAGCTTCTCTCCGGCGGTGAGGCCCAACCGATCACACCCGAGGGTGGAGAGTGCTCCGCTCCCAGCGTTTCTCCCGATGGCAAAGAGGTGATTTACGTTCACTCTACTGAGGGAACGGACCTGTTAGCCCTGGTCGATACCCAGGGTCGAAATCAACCGGTGGTGCTGAACGAAGGCCATGATTTTTACATGCATCCCTGCTGGCACCCTCAGGGAAACCGGATCGCCTGGGTAGCCTGGGATCACCCCTCTATGCCCTGGGATTCAAGCGCCCTTTACCTGGGAAAGCTGGATGGTGAGAAGGGCACACGCAGACTCACTTCCCAGAAGATTGTGGCCGGAGAGCTGGCGGGAGATACCGGCGTCTTTCAACCCGCCTTCTCCCCGGACGGTCGCCATCTGAGTTATCTCTCCAATAAAAGTGGCTGGTTTAATCTTTACTGGCTGGACCTCAGTTCGGGCAAGAAGGAGTTACTGGTCGGTGAGGAAGCGGAATATGGCGCGCCGGCCTGGATCCAGGGACTCAGAACCCAGGCCTGGACGGCTGACGGAAAATCGCTTTACTTGTTGAGAGCCAAGGACGGCTTTACCTCGCTGGTCAGATTCGACCTGCAGAAGCGAGAGCTGCAGCAAGTTCAAGGAGAAGTACAGCAGTACACCTCCCTCTCTCAAATCGCCTTATGTCCACAGGCGGAAAGAATCGCTCTGATTGCTTCTTCCTCAATCTCACCCTCCCGCATTGCTTCTGTCTCGCCCCAAGGTGAGGTTCAGATTCATCGAGCCAGCAGTTCGAAGCACTTGAGTGAAGATTATCTGAGCCGTCCTCAATCCCTGAGTTGGAATGTCGAGACGGACTCTCCCGTCGCCCACTGCTATGGACTCTACTATCCCCCCTCCCATCCGGAGTTTGAGAGTAGCGGACCTCCTCCCACGATCATTAAGATTCACGGCGGTCCCACCTCTCACTATGCATCTGATTACCATCCCGACACACAGTTTTTTGTCAGCCGAGGCCTTGCCGTTCTGGAATTGAATTACCGGGGCAGCTCCGGTTACGGGAAAGCATACATGGATGCCCTCAAAGGGACCTGGGGAGTCATCGACGTGCAAGACACTCGAGGGGCAGCCGAGTATTTGGTATCGGAAGGGCTGGCCGACAGTAATCGGCTCATTCTAATGGGCGGGAGCGCAGGAGGGTACACGGTCCTGTTGAGCCTGATCACCTATCCGGGATTTTTCAGTGCGGGTATTTGCCGTTATGGGGTATCGAATCTTTTCACGCTGGCCGCCGATACTCATAAGTTTGAGAAGCATTATCTGGACTTTCTTGTGGGCACGCTTCCTCAGGACGAGAAAAGGTACCGGGAACGATCGCCGGTTTTCTCGGCCGACAGGATTCAAGATCCGCTTGCCATCTTTCAAGGCGAAGAAGATCGAGTCGTTCCTCGGGATCAATCCGATGAAATCGTCGAGTCTCTGGTTCGGCGCGGCGTTCCCCACCTTTACCGCACTTATGAAGGTGAGGGTCACGGATGGCGCAAGAGTGAGACCATCCAGGACTATTATGAAACAGTGGAGCAGTTTCTGAGTGACTTCGTGCTGTCGCGCTGACGCGCTCTCGTGCGGTCGTGCTTTGGTGCCTTCGTCACCTCGTGCTGTCGTGCCTTCGTGCTTTCGTGCTGTCTTGGCCCACGGGCCTGTTGTGCCCCAGGGTAGGCGTTATTTCAGGGATCGAGTTGTTCGGCACCTCAGGTGCCTAATCCGCTTCGGATGTACCTCGGTTCGTGCTAAAATCCGTCGTCAAAGGACGACTCAATCATCATGAAAACAGATGTGTTGATCGTGGGTGCGGGATTTGCAGGAGCGGCGACCGCCTTTCATCTGAGTCAGCATTTCTCCGGATCCATCCTCCTCATCGACAAAGAGGAGTGCCCCGGCTTTCATGCTTCGGGGCGCAACGCATCTCTGGTCCTTCAGTCCACCGCCAACCGGGAGATTCGTCGTGTGGTCGCAGCCAGCCGCCAGGCCTATTCCCAACTGCGCACAGAGGTCGGCTTCGAACCGAAAGGGTCCTTGCTTCTTGGGAAAAAAGATCAGCTGGAAGAGACTCGCGAGCCGGACCTCATCGTCTCGGAATATCGGGAACCCGAACAGGTCTGTGGGCAGATCCCGTGGTTGAAAGGCCACGAGTTTGAGGCAGCCCTTTGGACCTCCTCGGACGGTGTGATGGACATCTCCCTCCTCCTTCAGTTCTATCTGCAAGGAGCACGATCTCGCGGGGCCGAGCTGTGGTTGAACTGTCAACTGCTTGGTGCAAAGGGGGATGGACCGTATCACCTGGAGACATCACGGGGAACCATCGAAGCCGACTACCTGGTAAACGCTGCCGGGGCCTGGGCTCCCCAGGTGGCGGAAATGGCTGGGGCCTTCCCGGTGCCCCTATCTCCCTTGAAAAGACATCTGTTTGTTCTAGATAAAGTGCCCTCGCTAACCCCAGACCAGCCCTTTGTCTGGAACCTGGCTCAGAACTTCTATGCTAGGCCCGAATCGGGTGGCCTTCTGATCAGTATTTGCGATGAGGAACGAACCGTGAGCCTGGAGCCAACGGTGAGTCCCGACATTTCCCAATCTTTGGCTGAGCTGGTCTGGTTGGAGCTACCTGCCCTGCGGGAGGCGACTCAAAGAGAGGTTTGGTCGTGCTTTCGAACCAAAGTTCCCGACGGCTCCTTCGTGATCGGCTGGGACCGGGCAGCGGAGAATTTCTTCTGGGTCGCCGGACTGGGCGGCCACGGAATGGGAAGCAGCTGGGAGATCGGACGCCTGGCAGCAGAGCAATTCATCCATCGGAACGAGACGGCCCCTCAACCTTTTGATCCATCTCGATTCATTGGGGACAGGCCCAGAATTCTGGTGTAAACCACTGAAGTCAAAGGATAATTCTCGGGGCTGGCACCGAACTCCCCACCCAACCTCACAACCAGAACCTCTACCTACTCGCCTGCCATCTGCGGTCAGGTGGTCAGCGCTCAGCCGGTCTGTACTCGCATTCCTCCTGAAACACACAATCCTTACAAACAGGCGTTTTTCTGCAGACCTGCTTCGCGTGCTCGACGATGAGCGCATGAAAACGCTTGTAGAGAGGAACATCGGCGGGCAAATGGGATTCGAATAGCTGCTGGACTTCCTGGTAGCTCGCCTTCGGGTTCAGAAATCCGTATCGAGTAAAGAGACGTCGCGTATAGGCGTCCACCACAAAGTGGGGCCGGTCGCAGGCATAAAGAAGAATCGAGTCGGCCGTCTCAGGCCCAATCCCGGGGATGGAGAGAAGCTCCTCGCGTCCAACCTCGCTGTAGAATTCACCCGGATAGGCCAGAATGAACTGGGTGATTCCTTTTAAGCGCTTTGCTTTTTGCCTGTAGAATCCTGCTGAACGAATGGTGTTCTCCAGAAAAGCCTGAGGACAACGTTTGATTCGATCGGCTTCCACCAACTGCTCCTCGATCATCCGGGTCAGGACCTTTTCCACGTTCTTCCAGTTGACATTCTGGGTAAGAACCGCTCCTACCACGACCTCAAGACGGCGAGGCCTGAATTCCCCACTGAGCGGCCATTCCCCATGGGGCCAGCCTCTCGGTGAGGGATAGGCCTTCTCGAGGGTTTGGAAAATTTTGATCAGAGAAGGAGTCCCCATCGTGAGTGGGTCAACAGATCATACAAATCAACTCAAGTCAGGTGGATGAATCCGTATCAGAGCCACCCCGCTGGGAGACGATACGCAAATTGGATTGCCGAGATTCATCAGCCCCTGACTGTTTGTCTGAAGGATAAGCGATCCGCTGGTGACCGGCACTTTGCAAGATATCCGTCAGAAGGTCAATGATCTTTTGCAATTCTCCGATGGTTAGGCCGGAGTCGTCAAGCTCTCCCTGTTCCAACTTTCCGTAAGCAATTCGATTGACCAGCTTGCGAACTTCTTTCTCGTCGCGGCTCTTGAGCACTCGACAGGCGGCCTCACAGGAATCCACGATCATGAGAATGGCTGTTTCCTTACTCTGAGGTTTGGGCCCGGAATATTTGAAAACCCGTTCTGACTTGATCTCCGATTGTTGCTGTTTTGATTTGTGGTAGAAGAATTCGATGGTAGAGGTCCCATGGTGCTCCGGAATAAAATCCTCAACGGGCCCGGGCAATCCGATCCGTCTAGCCAATCGGATTCCAAGGGTCACATGGGAGCGAATCACCGCCGCCGAAGCAACCGGCCCAAGTTCATCATGCTGGTCTTCATCTCCTACCTGATTTTCAATAAAATACAGAGGATTAAACATCTTACCGATGTCATGATAGTAGGCTCCCACCCGAACCAGGAGACCGTTTGCACCAATCTCGTTGGCCACTCTTCCTGCAATACTTGCCACTGCCATGGTGTGCTGGTAGGTACCCGGCGCCTTCAGGAAGAGCTCGCTCAGGACCGGGGTGTTGAGATCCAGAAGCTCCATTAAACGAAACGGGGAGGCGAAATCGAACAGTCGCTCGAAAGCGGGAAGAGTGAGCATGGTGAGAAAACCGGCCATAACACCGTTACTGAGACTGGCCACGGCATCGGGGAGAACAATGGAAAGTTGGTGACCGTTGAGAATCGATTGACACAAGAATACCCCACCCATGACCAGACCCACCAATAGGGATGCGTACATCAGTTCATCGCGCCTGCGGGCCTGACGCACCCAACTTCCACTGACCAGTCCTCCGGAGAGTAAAACCAGAAAAAGTCCAAAATCAAAGGGGGCCTGCAGGAAGACAAAAATCAGGGTAGTGAGCATCGTCAAAGGAACAAGGCGCCGGTTCACGAACACCGTGATCACCATTCCGGCCCATGGCAAAGGAATGAGATAGGGCGAAAACATCCCGTAAAACAGCGAAATCTTGGCACCCACCAGCACGATCAGAATGGTCAGGTAAATCAGGATGAGATTTTTGTTCTTTTCCGTACCGGTGGGATAGAGAATGTTGATGTGGTAGAGCAGGATGAAAATAAAGACACTCAAAATGAGTAATGTTCCCAGGACTTCTCCTGGAGGGACGTTGAACCGATTCCGCAACGCTTCTTCGACCAGCAGCCGGTCCGATTCCGTGATTCGTTTTCCCTTCGGAATCAGAAGCTCATGACGCACCAATGATCTCCCCTGTGCCTGAAAGGCGGCGGGAGCTCGGTAGGCGATCCAAGCCTCGCTTCCAGTGTCTGGAGGACCGTAAGGGTAGACCAGATTTGCAAAGAAAATGATCAAAAAGGCGCCGGGAATGAAAAGAGCAGTGGAAATCCAAGCCACGTAAGGAATACCAAACAAAGAAGGACGGGCAGGAACGAGTTCCTCTTCACGCAACTCCTTGTCGGGCAAAGCCTGCTCTCCCAGATCCCTGAGAGCGGTATTTTCCAATCTTTGGATCACGCCCTGGGCCGATTGCAGGCGCCTATTGTGAAAAAGACGCATCAGACCCAGAATAGCCCCAAAGACGGCGACGCCCATTAAAATGGCGACCGAGTACGTGTAGATCCCAGTCATAACCCTTCATTTTAGCATTTCAAACTGGGCCGGAAGGGATCGGAGCGCTCTTCGCGCCCGTTCCAGGCTCCAGGTTCCAGCGAGCTTCGCGCGCAGAAAATAGAAAATAGGATCCGGTCAGTTTTGTCAATACTCAGTCCTCAGTCCTTTCTTCCTGGTGGTCTGCGGTCTGTGGTCAGTTGTCAGCGGTCTCCAGCTTCCCGCTCCAACGCAGCTGAAACCAACCCATGAGAAAGGAGAGCAAGATGCCCAACTGGAGAGCGGTGGTTTCCAGGGTGGCCCGGACTTCCAAAATAGAAAACCTGACCATCCACTCCAGTGGGGTCTCCTTGATCCAGCCGATGGTCTGCAGTTCCCGCACTCCATAACCCGCAAAAACGAAGGCCAGCACCCCCAGAAGGACTCCGGTGATAGCAAAAAAGGGGCGGAGCGGAATGCGGAGACCTACCTTGAACATGAGAAAAACAAGCGAAAATAAGATAAGGGTGCCCAACACTAAACCCATGACAATGGCGCCTCCGGCGGCTTCGCTTCTCATCCACAGGGCTTCATAAAAGAGAATCGTCTCCACCGCTTCCCGATAAACGACCAGGAAGGCCACCGAGGCAAGGGCCAGGCCACTCCCTGTCCCCATTGCGTGCTCGGCTTTTTGTCGAATGTATTCCTTCCAATTGCGGATATCGACCTGGCGAATCGCCCAGAAACTCACCGAAAACAGGACCGCGGCAGCCAGTAAGGAGGTCATCCCCTCGAGAGCTTCCTGCTCAAGAGGAGAGATCCCCAGAGCAAACTGAATCACCCACCAGGTGAGGATACCCACTACAATGGCCCCAACGACACCCATCACAACGTACTTTTGAAGTTCGCGGTAACCAGAGGCTGCTAGAAAAGTCAACATCACCGCTAAAAGAAGCGCTGCCTCCATGCCTTCTCGCAAAATAATGGCCAAAGATTGCACAAAGGCAAAACTCGAGGCAGCCTCCGAATCGCCGAGCGTTTGCCCCGCAAGCTTCATCAGTTCCATCACGGATTGACAACTAGCATTCACTGCCTCCACGGAAGCACCGTTACTCAGATTCATGCGATAACGGGCAAACTGGGTTTCCAGCTCCACGGTGAGACCGCGATCCTCTTGAGCCAGTGCAGGTTCTATGGGCTCCACACCTTCCAGGTAGGCATCCAAGGCCAACTTGAGGGCCAGATCAACCCTCCCCTGCTCATAGGCTTCGCTGCTCTGATGGAGCTTTTGCGCTGCCAACAACAGAAGATCCTGCAAAGAGGCTCCGGGAGGATTTTCTCGATAGTAATCAATGTAGGCCACTTGGGCGTCGACTCCACTGTTGGCCAGTTGGCCAAGCAGTTCTTCGTTGGAGTGGACAGCCAGACTCTTCAAGGTTACCGGGAGAAGAGTGCTGGGAGGAACGGGATTGAAGCCCTTGCGAAGGGTCATGATGAAAAAGGCGATATCCCAACGTTCCTGATCACTGAGCGACTCCAGGTGGGAAGGCATTTCCGTACCCTCCACGCCGAAAGTGAGGGCATTGAAAAGCTGATGAGGAGCCAGCTGATTCATGCGCGAATCCTGAAAAGAGCGGGGAGGAGGATCCAACTCCGCTGCCGAGGGTCCCTTTCCGTCGCCCTCCAAACCATGACACTTCGCACAATTCTCTACAAAGAGTCTCTTCCCTCTCGACAAATTGGGGACAACGGCTGGGTAGGAGATCACGTTCAAGTGCTCGGAAAACCTGGGAAGAAGGCTCAGGGTGAGGCCTCGAACTTCGCTCCACTCTCGCTTTTCTTCGATCAATCGACGAATGTTTTCCAGCTCGGTGAGGATTTCCTGAGGAGGACCGAGTTGACGAGACTCCTCCAACAAAAGCTGACTAAAGTCCAACATCTCCTGGTACTCGAATTCGCTGATGACCTGCCCCGATTCCACGGCAGCACCGTAATCCGTTCCCAGGTATTGGAGGAGAAAAATAAGCTTTTCAGGTTCAATACGCTCAGAATCCTGGGGCAAGGAGTCGGGCAAACTCGATCCCGCCCTGACCGGACTTCGAGCCGGAACAAAAAGGAGAATCAGGCCGATCAACACGGGTAGCAAGGTCAGGAAGAGTAGCAGGCGTCTGGTCAACTTCATCGCTGTGAGATTCTCTTTGAGGTTCTAATTGAAATCGAATTTCAATTTCAGGATGAAGCTTAGCACCCCCAGGACGGGGTTTCAAGAGGGCATTCGGGGGAATTCGGGGGGGAATTCGGGGACTGTCCCCGAATTCCCGCTGGAGGTGTTCATGGCAATGCGCTCCGAAAGATCGCTCCACCGTACTAGAAAGTCATCGAGCAACAGGTGATTGCCGCTCGACTCCACTTCCCCTTCAGTATCTTTGTACTGGAAATAGTAAAGGGTGTAGGAGTCGGTGGCATACAATCCACCGGACCGTTGATAACTGACCCGGCTGTCATATTCACCGAGGAGCTCTCCCGACTGGTTAAAAACCGCAAGGCCCTCCAATATGGTTTCAGGAACCACTCGTACCAGATTGTTGGTTAGAGGAATGTAGAGTTCCTCCTTGTCGGTTCGAAAGATCTCTTCAAATTTAAGTTTGCACGCCATCCCTTGAAGGTCTTCACTTAAACCCGTCAGGACTTCATCCACCTGCTCCCACCTTGCCCTTTGAGGAGAACCCCGGGTTTTGAATTTGACGGGCAGCTTCTTTTCTCTAAGAACAGTCGCACAACTCTCTTGTCCATGAAGGAAGGGGGCAATCTGAGCCAGGGCCAGAGCCAAAAATCCGCACCAGAGATAGGCCAATGTTCTTTTCATGGAGTGCCTCGTCTCATCCCGGAAGTTTATCACGCGGAAGCTGTTTTATCTTTTGCTCTTGGCATGGACCCACTCAACGACAGCCTCAACATTTTCCACCGGGGTTTCAGGCAGGATCCCGTGTCCCAGGTTAAAGATATGCCCAGGACGCCCGTCCGCCTGTTCCAGGACCTGGTCCACTTTTTCTTCCAGACAACTCGGTGGGGCAAATAGGGCCACGGGGTCCAGGTTTCCCTGAATGGGGGTGTTGCTTCCTAAACGGCCCCGGGCTTCCTTCAAGCTGATCCGCCAATCCACTCCCATCACCGTCCCTCCCGCCTCCTTCATCAGTTCCAGAAGCGTTGCCGTTCCCGTACCGAAGTGAATCAAGGGAACCGAGTAGGGCTTCAGGCGCGCAAAGATTTTCTGGGAATAGGGTAGAACATAGCGTCGATAATCCTCCGGTTCAAGACAACCGACCCAACTGTCAAACAGCTGGATAGCCTGAGCTCCGGCCTCGATCTGAGCAGTGAGGTAGCGTGCCATGATTTCCGAAGCCGTCTCCATAAGTCTTTGCCAGGCCTCCGGGTGGGAATACATGAGGCGCTTGGTATGAAGAAAATTCCTGGAGTATCCTCCTTCAATCATGTAGCTGGCCACGGTAAAAGGGGCTCCAGCGAACCCGATCAAAGCGATCTTCGGGTCCAACTCGCTGCGCACAAGCCCGAGGGTCTCCAACACACACTTGAGATCCTCCTCCGGATCACCGGCATGAAGCTTTTCTACATCTTCGGGACTTCGAATAGGCTGGTGGATCACGGGTCCTTTACCCTTCACAAAATCAAAACCGACGCCCATACTCTTGAGGGGTAGCAGAATATCGGCAAAGACAATCGCCGCATCCAAGTCAAAACGGCGGATCGGCTGCAGGGTCACCTCTTTAGCCAGGTCGGGCCGGGTACAGAGCTCCAAGAGAGTGTGTTTCTCCCGCAGTTTTCGATACTCCTGCATATAACGACCGGCCTGGCGCATAAACCAGATCGGCGTGCAATCCACCTCCTCGCCCCGGCAGGCTTTCAAAAATCGCGAATCATTCTCTGTCATGCGGCTCTCATCCTACTCGATTTTGGCCTCCCTCACAGAATAGACCTGTTCCCCTTCCACTCTTTGGCAGGTGGGGGCCTGGACTTGCAGGCGGAAATCCGGGATAATGTATCATTAGAGTAACTTACATACGAATAGGCCGAGTGGGGGTTGACAAAACCTCCGCGACTGCTCTAAAGTAACCACCGTGATGGAAAGCATGAGTTTGAACAGCATCCCCCGGACAGCTTGCATCTGTTGTTGTAGCAATATTGTGTCCAGGGAGCGATGCCTGCTGACGGCTCTCCATCGTATGGAATAATTCCGAAACGATTTTGAGATCCGAAAGGCCCGCAGGGTTGCTCCTGCGGGCCTTTTTTTTTGCGTTGGCGCGAGAGTCTTAGTTTTTTTGGAGATCAGCTATGCAATTACCGGTTCTGTCACCACCTGATGAGCTTCCCATCGGAGAGGAAAGTTCAACCGAACAGCTCATCGAATGGACCTTAGAGCGATTTTCTCACCAGAGACTGGTCCTCACGACGGGTTTTGGAATGGAGGGCTGCGCGTTGATTGAAATGTATGCTGCTCATCGGAAGCCCTTGGACGTGATCTACCTGGACACGATGTTTTTCTTCCCGGAAACCTACAGCCTGATCGACAAGTTGAAGAGCCGCCACCCGCACCTCAATTTCATCAATCGAGGTACCACGCTGACCCCTGAAGAACAGGAGCTTCAGCATGGGCCCCAGTTATGGAAAAAGAACCCTGACCTGTGTTGCCAATTGCGCAAGGTCGACCCCATGCGGGAGACATTGCGGGACATCGATATTTGGATAACGGCGGTGCGGCGCAGTCAAGCTCCCAGCCGAGCCGGGGTACAAGTGGTGGAATGGAATTGGAAGTATCAGGTGCTCAAAATCAGTCCTCTGGCCAAGTGGTCCCGGAAAAGCATTCGCGATTTCGTCGAGTCTCACCAAGTTCCTTACAACGAGCTGCATGACAAGGGCTACCCCAGTGTCGGTTGCACACATTGCACTCGTGCGGTCCCCGGATTATCGGCAGATCGCTATTCCCGAGAGGGAAGATGGGCAGGGACGGAAAAGACGGAATGCGGATTGCACACCTAACCCACCCGAGTCCTCTCCCATGCCGATAGACCCAGAGCAAGGTACGGTGATCCTGGCTGCTCATGGGTCCAGACGCGAGCCTGTTGCCAATGCCGTGGTTCAGGAGCATGCCCGCAGGCTCCAAGAAGAGTATGGTTGGGGAACAGTCAAGGCCACTTTTAGACAGGGGACACCCTCTTTCGGTGAAGTTCTCGACTCTCTCTCAGTTGATGAGGTCACTGTCGTTCCCTTTTTTGCCGCGGACGGTTATTATGCGAGAACCGTGCTGCCCCGGGAACTGTCCTTGAATCAACGGTACCCGCAGATGCGTGTGCGCTTCACGGAGGCAGTGGGAAGCCATCCCAGGATTCCCCCCTTGGTGGATCAAAGAGTGAGACAACTTATGCAGCAGTTCCATCTGAGTGCAGAGCAGACGGCTCTCATCGTGGTCGGTCACGGCACACGGCGTCATGCCTTGAGCAGTGCCAGCACACGGGCCTTGGTGGAAGAATTGAGAAAATTCGGAGTCTGTTCCGAAATCCATCTGGCGTTTCTCGATGAACCGCCCCAGCTGGAAGAGGTCTTCCGGGCGCTTTCGCGGCCCCAGACTGTGGTTTTCCCTTTCTTTATGGGAAGCAGTTATCACGTCCTGCAAGACCTCCCCAGACGTCTGGGCATGGAGAATGTGGTGGGGACTCCATTTCCGGCCCAGGCAACCCGGGCAGGGCAACAGGTGGTCTTCGATCGGGCTATCGGCTCAGATGAGGAGATGACCTCCATCATCGCTGAGCTGGCTGCTCACGGCCGGAGTGCACAGGAGTAAATATTATGGAAAGGAGTACGGGAACCGTTTATCTGGTGGGCGCCGGTCCGGGCGATCCCGATTTGATTACCGTCAAGGGACTGGAGCTGTTGCGTCGAGCAGGAGTGGTCGTTTACGACCGCCTGATCCCACGGGAGCTGTTATTGCAGTGCCGTCGCACAGCTGAGTTGATTCATGTGGGCAAGAAACCCGGCAGGCCCTCGATTGCTCAAGAACAAATCAATCGAATGCTCATCGATCGAGCCCTGCAAGGAAAATTAGTCGTTCGTTTGAAAGGCGGAGATCCTTTCGTTTTTGGCCGAGGGGGTGAAGAGCAGAACGCCTGTCAGAAGGCCGGGGTACACTGCGTCGTCGTGCCTGGCGTCAGTAGCGCTTTGGCTGCACCGGCATCGGTTGGAATTCCGGTGACTTATCGCCAAAAGAGTCGCCACTTCGTGGTGGTCACGGGCCACAGCAATGGAGAAGGAGACCCTCTGGACTATTCCGCTCTGGCCTCGATCGATACCATTGTCATTCTGATGGGCCGTTCAAAATTGGCCGAATTCTGCGAGTCACTCATGATAGCCGGGAAAGATCCCGCCACACCTGCTGCTTGCGTGGAATGGGCCACAACCCAAAAGCAACGGCTGAGCACCGGATCTCTGCAGTCGATTGCGGCCTTGGTTGAGCGGGACAAGCTGCAGCCGCCTGTGGTCACCATTGTAGGAGAGGTCGCCGCTCTGGCGGCAACTTCTGACTCCTTTGCCCGCGAGTGCTGGCAGCTTGCAGACCCGGCTCATCGTGGAGACCACCCATGGCTGAGCTGACAAAGCTTCCATACCAGGAACTTCTGGCACGAATTGGCAATACCCCTCTGGTGGAAATTCAAAAAATCTTCCATTCTGAGAAGATTCGTATCTTCGCCAAGCTGGAATGGTTTAATCCGGGGGGCTCGGTCAAGGATCGTCCCGCCTACAACATGATCCGCAAAGCAGAGGAAACAGGAGAACTGACCCCGGAGAAGGTCATTGCCGATTCCACCAGCGGCAATACCGGCATCGCCTATGCTTTGATCGCTGCAGCAAAGGGATATAAGATTTTACTGGCCATGCCGGCTAATGCCAGTGTGGAGCGAAAGAAGATCCTGAAAGCCTACGGGGCGGAATTATTGTTCACCGACCCCCTGCAGGGATCCGATGGTTCAATACTGGCCATTCGGGAGATTTACGAGAAGTCTCCCCAGAAATATTTTTACCCGGACCAGTACAGCAATGATGCCAACTGGGAAGCTCACTACAATAGCACGGCACCGGAGATCTATGAGGAAACCCACCAGCAGATCACCCATTTCGTGGCGGGCCTGGGAACCAGTGGGACATTCGTGGGCACAACTCGGCGATTGAAGGAGTTCAATCCCGAAATCAAGGGCATTTCCTTTATGCCCGATTCCCCGTTTCACGGGTTGGAAGGTCTCAAACATATGTCTACTTCCATCGTTCCCAGAATCTATGATCCGAATGTGGCGGATGAAAATCTGGGAATTTCCACAGAAGAATCACAGAAGATGGTCATCCGGCTGGCTCGCGAAGAAGGCCTTTTTGCCGGCCTATCCTCAGGTGCGGCCATGGTGGCAGCCCTGCAGGTGGCAAAAAACATTGATCGGGGAACCATTGTCACCATGTTCCCGGACGGTGGCGATAAATATCTTTCCGAAGAGTTTTGGAACACACTATGATCCGGCTAAAATCAGCGGATATTGAGGAGATCAAACAAATTGCCCAGAAGACGTATCCTCACGAATGTTGTGGAGTGATGGTGGGATCCATTGAAAATGGCGTCAAGACGGTCACCGAGCTCATTCCCGCAGAGAATCAACGCACCGACAGTCCGGCCAATCGATATCTCATTACTCCAGATTTACTCAATGAGCTGGAGAAGAAACTCAAAGGCACGGATCGTGCCATCGTAGGTTTTTTCCACAGCCATCCGGATGTCCCCGCTCAACCCTCAACCTACGATCAAGACCATGCTTGGCCCTGGTATTCCTATGTGATCGTTTCCGTAAACAGGGGTCAAGCAGGGGAAATTCACAACTGGAAACTCAGAGACGATCGCTCTGCTTTCGATGCAGAGAAGATGGAACTCTTATAAGCTAAATTGAAAATCATCAAAAGATAACCAGGAGGCACACGATGTCAGCAACGATCTTTATTCCCACTCCTTTGAGACCCTTCACCGGTGATCAAGAATCTCTGGAACTGGAAGGAAGTACGGTCGGGGAAGTTTTGAGGAATTTAGCTGAGCAGTATGGAGATCTGAAGAAACACCTGTTTGATGAAGAGGGGAAATTAAGAAATTTCGTGAATATCTATGTCAACGACGAAGACATTCGCTACCTGGATCGCGAGGAGACGGCAATCCAGGACAAGGACACCATCAGCATTGTCCCCTCCATCGCAGGGGGAGCGCTCTAGACTCAGAAGGCCGGTTCGATCTCGGAGCTGATCTGGCGCCAACCCAGCTGCTTCATGGGGATCACCCCGTAAGCCAGACGGATTCCGCTGGCTTGATAATACAGGCTACTGGTCCCGCCCAGGGTGAAACGAGGCTCCCCGTAACTCCAGGTGCCGTCCAAATTATCAATGGTCTTGGCCACGAATATCCCACCCAGGATGTCCACGGTGCCAGACTCGTCGAACTCGCCGTCCCCGACCACCAGGATCAATCCGCGATAGTCAAAATTGCCGCTCAGGTCCAGCCTCCCCTGGACAATGAGCATACCCGCACCGCTACCGCCGTTAATCGTACAGTCCCCAGGACAGTAGGTGATCTCTGGATGATCATCATCGCCCATGTCGCCACTGTGGCTGCTCCCGTCAGGGATGGTGGTGTCGGCAAAGGCACTGATGCCATCGATGAGATTCATGACGTAAGTGGCATCAAATAGATTGGTGGCATCCGGATTGGGATCGTCTCTTATGGCTTGGGTGCCGTCCTGAAGAGAGGGGGTGGCGCCGTAGTCCGAACTGTCGCCTACGATGTTGTCCCTTTGGTTGGCAGTCAAATCATCGTAGATGCAGTCTCGAAGGCCAGTGCCATCGCCGGCGCCGGAATCATCGTAGACAGCGTTGATGCCGGCTGAATCGCCACCTGTCACGTGGGAGTGGGTACCTCCCGCCAGGTCAGACAGGGTCATGTCAGGATGGTCATAGCCATCCACATCGAACGAATTCCCAACTAACAGTGAGCCTCCTTGGGCCGGCTGAGCGCAGGGGCCGTAGAGGGTCAGGCCGGCCTTGAACTCAAAGGTCTTCTCACGTTCGATCATGGTTTCGATGATGCTGACCGAGTTCTTGACCGTTCCGCCGTAGGTACTCATCTGACCCGCTCCCAGCCGCTGGATGGCCAGGGTTCGAAGAAGAATGATTCCATCAACATCGGTGGTCAAGTCTCCGTCTCCGTCATCGTTATCGGTGATCTTTTCGAAATATCGAGC
>JACZQQ010000239.1 GCA_022545645.1 Acidobacteriota bacterium
GGAACGCTCAAAATCACATCCACATAAGGAGCAGGAACCTCACGGGCATCCAACCGCTGGAGATCATCGCCGGATGCAGACTCCTCTTGGAGAACGGAACGGGAGCTTAACATCGCCCCCTCCGTCACCTGAGATTCCCTCACCCATAGAAAGCCTACCGAAAACAAAGTCACCAGAGCGAAAACGAAAACGGGTCTCCAGTAGGCCTGCCACCAGGAGACCGGAACCTCCGACAGCCTGCGATGAACCCGTGACGAGAAATCGCTTGGGGATTCGACCGTTTCTCCCAGCAAACGGCTGAGCTTTTCCATCGACTGAAGCTCCCGGCAAAGCTGGTCACAGCGGCGGCAGTTCCGGATGTGAGCTTGCACACCGGCCTCCTCAACCGCGCTGATGTTCTCCGTCAGAATTCTTTCCACCTGTTTACAGGTCATAGGACCCCCGATAATTTCCCCCGGAGCAAGATCTTGGCACGATGCACTCGCGACTTGACCGTGCCCAGGGAGATTCTGAGAACCTTGCTGATCTCTTGGTAGGAAAGTTCCTGGACCTCCTTGAGGATAAAGGCGAAGCGGTATTTCCCCGGAAGTGAATCGATGGCTGCTTGCAGCCTTTCCAACTTCTCGGTTCGATCCAAGCTTTTCTCCGGAGAGTAGCGAAGATCGGGCAAACACCGGGTACCATCGTCTTGTTGAAAGCGTTCCTTGACGTTGTAAAAAAAGAAGCGGCCTTTGCGCTCCCGCCGTCTCATTTCGTCGATGGCCAGATTGGTGGCAATCCGGTACAGCCAAGTGGAAAACTGATACTCCCCTTTATAGCGGTTGGCGTTTCGATAAACCCGGATAAAGGCTTCTTGTGCCAAATCCACGGCCATTTCATAGTCATGAATGAGCCGGTTCAAATAGTTGACTAATTTATTTTGATAGCGAGTGACCAGCACCTCAAAGGCGTACTCATCACCTTGCAGATAGGCGGAAATCAAGGCATTATCCGCGATTCCCGATAGGGGCTGTGAAATGGCTATCTCAGTCATGCTGTCGTTAGGTCAGCGATGTATGGATGAATCATATCAGGGTCCTGGAATTCAGGAAACCACCGACACCCAATTCTCTCTCTTTTTGACGAAAAATTCGAGTGTTTGTTCCTGAAATTCCACTATTTCGCCTCGAACCAGGAATTGCCCACCGCAAGATCGACCTGAAGCGGGACCCTCAATTCGGCCACCTTTTCCATCTGCTCTTTCACCAGCTTCTTGAGCTTCTCGACTTCCGAGTTCTCCACTTCGAAAACAAGCTCATCATGAACTTGAGAGATGAGTTTACTTTTGAGGTTCTGCCGGCAGATTTCTCCGTCGATAGACACCATGGCCTTTTTAATCAGGTCAGCCGCCGTTCCTTGAATGGGAGCGTTGATGGCTGTTCGTTCAGCGAAGGTTCTAGAATGGTGGTTCTTGCTACGAATCTCCGGGATGGGTCGAATGCGTCCGAAAAGAGTCCTGACATATCCTGTTTCATGAACCTCGGCCAGGGTTTGATCGATCCAGGTTTTTACTCCCTGGTATTTCTTGAAATAGTTATCGATAAACTGTTGGGCCTCGTTGCGGGTGATTTTCAGACTTTGGGCCAGGCCAAAGGCACTCAGGCCATACATGATTCCAAAATTGATCACCTTGGCATGGCGGCGAAACTCCTGGGGATTCATCATGGCATTCATCCCGAAGACTTCCTGGGCGGTCCTTGCATGGATATCTTCTCCTTTGAGAAAAGCCTCCACCAGAACAGGGTCCTGCGAAAGGTGAGCCATGACACGGAGCTCGATTTGAGAATAATCCGCGGATAAAATTTGGTATTCCTGTTCAGCAATGAAAGCCAGACGGATCTTTCTTCCCCGCTCGCTCTTGATGGGTATATTTTGGAGATTCGGATTGCTGGATGAGAGCCGTCCAGTGGCCGCCACCATCTGATTGTAGGAAGTGTGAATACGCCCCGTGCGAGGATTCACTAATTTGGGCAAAGCATCCAAATAGGTATTCTTCAACTTGCTCAGCTCTCGGTAATCGAGAATCAGGCGCGCGATCTCGTAGGTTTCGGCCAACTCCTCCAGAACCTCCACGCCGGTAGCATAATGTCCCGCTTTCCGCGTTTTCCTCTTCACCGGTAAATTGAGCTTTTCGAACAAGACAGTGGAAAGTTGGCGGGGCGAGTTCAGGTTGAACTCCTCTCCGGAAATCTCAAAAATTTCCTGGGTGAGTCGAGTGATTTCTCCTTCCGCCTCCTGGGACATCTCCTGGAGCAAGTGACAGTCCACCTTGACCCCATGCTCCTCCATGCGAGCGAGCACTTGAATCAGCGGCACCTCGATTTCTTCCAGCAGTTCCCCCAGCTTCTTTTCCTCAAGCTGCGGAAGCAAGACATCGTAGAGTTGAAAGGTGAGGTCGGCCTGCTCGCACAAGATCTCCGCCGACTGCTCACCAAAGAGTCCGGAGTCGTTGCTCTCACCTTTTTGGAGCTTGTGCTGAAGATACTCCAGGCCCAGCTGGTCCAGGGAAAAATTATTCTGATTCGGTTTCACAAGGTAGGCCATGAGCATGGTGTCGTGAAAATTCTCTTTGAGTTTCCACCCCCGCCGTTTGGCAAGAAGATACAGTGGCTTGAGATCGTGAATCACCCACTGCTTCGGCTTCCCCAGTAATTGGCCTACCTGATCCGATTCCGCATCCAACAGCTCTTGGCTGAGGCACCAGGCCCGGTGGGCCTGATCGGTCACCGAAACCGCCTGCAGAGCCCCTTCCAGATCATTATCCTCCGAATACAACAAGGCCAGAGCGGCCCTGCTCCCCTTGATCCGATCGCCCAAGGCTTGCAGATCTTCCCGACTCTCGAGTCTCTGGTAGTCGACCGAAGCTGCTTCCTGAGGAGGAATTAATTCCTCCAGAAGATTCAGGAATTCCAGTTCAACGAAGAGCTCTCGGGCTGCCTGACGATCGGGTTGGGAGATCTCCATCTCCTGCAAACAGAGATCCATGGGCAAGTCGTCATGAAGGGTCACCAGTTCCAGGCTCTGCCGAATAACGGCTTCATTTTGCTGCAGACTCTCGCGGTAGGACTTGCGTGAAACCTCATCACGACGAGCGATCAGCTGATCGAGGCTCCCGTATTGCTTGATGAGTCCCCGGGCGCCCTTCTCCCCGATCCCGGGAGCTCCCGGGATATTGTCCGAAGCATCCCCAACAAGACTCAGAACATCCACGATTCTGTCTGGAGGTACTCCAAACTTCTCCTCGACTTTTGCCGGATCAAATCGAGTTCCGTTCCGTGTATCGAGAATGGCAACGTGATCATTGACCAGCTGAAACAAGTCCTTGTCGATGCTGACAATGACCACCTCCAGCCCCTCCTTCTCCGCCTTGCGAGTCAATGTTCCGATCACATCGTCCGCTTCATACTTTTCATAGGAAAGTATGGGAATACCGAGTACCTCACAGACACGCAGAATATAGGGTAACTGCTTGACCAGATCCTCAGGCATAGGAGGACGAGTCGCCTTGTAGTCCGGGTACTGTTCGTGGCGTACCGTTGGGCCGGGCAGATCGATAGCAACCCCCAAGTAGTCGGGCTTGTCCTCCTTGATCAGTTTTCGCAGCATGTTGGTAAAGCCATAGATTGCATTGGTGGGAAGGCCCTCTGCATTGGTGAGCCCCGAAATGGCATGGTAGGCACGGTAAATGTGGGACATCCCGTCTACGAGGTAAAGTTTGGCTGCCACGGGGGGTATGTTAGCACCTTCGTCACTTCGTGACGTAGTGCTGTGGTGCTGTGGTGCTGTAGTGCGGTCGGGATGCGGGCATCAGCCATGGTTTGAGACAGTCTCCAGAGGCTGCAGCTCTGCTGGGGCCACGACTGCACGACCGCACAACTGCACGAAAGGCCGGCCGTTTCCCTTGACCCTCTTCCCGGCGCTGCTTTAGCATTGGCAAAGTGTCCAACAACTCTTCTCTGGTGAAAATCAATGCCCTCTGGCGGGTTCCCCTGATTCTGCTGTGGACCGCCGTGATGGCCACCATCAGTGTGGGCCTTTCCGTGGTGGATGGGACGGGAAGCCGACAGCACTGGTGTGCCCGAACCTGGAGTCGCGTCATCTTCTTTGTGTCCCGGGTGAAGGTCGAGACTCGGGGC
>JACZQQ010000043.1 GCA_022545645.1 Acidobacteriota bacterium
AAATCTCAGATCTGTCGGGAGGCAAGAGCAATCAGTCCGAAAACCAACAGGGCAGCCACCAGCTGGATATTGACAATCATGGGGGAACCAGATTTTAGCAGATGGGGCCGATAATCGAGGGGCTGGGTATCGCCCAGTATTCCAGCCGGGATTATGCATAAATTATCTACTGCAGTGCCGCAATCATCCAGCGTGCGTTGCGCACCGACTGCGTTGTGCTTCCTTGGGCCCCGCAGGCGTACTGCATGAGTACGCCTGCGGGGCCCTTCGTCGCACGCCTTGTCATCGCGGCGCCTGCGGCACTTCGTCACGAAAACCTATGCATAATCCCGGCTTTAGGCAGAAACACACTTTAGCTTGTTTCGCGTTCCTGAGCGGTCGGGGGAGCCGTGGAGATGGGCAGTTCATCACGGTTGACCCGTTCGCCGTTCATCCACACCTCATCAATGTTTCTCGTGTTTCGGATGTCCTCCAGAGGATCGGCACCGAGGATGATCAAGTCGGCGATCTTGCCCGGTTCCAACGTGCCGTATTGGTTTTCCAGTCCGAGAAACTTGGCACCGTTTGCGGTAGCGGCCTGAATCGCCTGCATGGGTGTAAGGCCGGCTTTGACCATCAGTTCCATCTCACGGTGTTCCCAGAGGCCCTGAAATCGCCCCGGTCCTCCCGAATCGGTTCCAATGGCAATGGGTATTCCGGCGGCCAAGACCTTGGCCAGATTCTTTGCTGCGGTTGCGTAGACTTCTCGAGCGCTTTCCAGGTTTGGATCGTTGGCCAGATTCTCCTGGTATTCCTGGCCGCTCACCGTTTCCAAAACAATAGCTGGAAACAGAACCGGCAGACCAGAATCATCCAGAAAATCGGGACCATCGGCATAAGCGAGACGGGAGCTGTGTCCAGCCAGCGTTGCCACCTGGGTCACCCCATTTTCCTTTGCCAGTTTCAGAAACTCATCGTCAACCTCCTGGTCTCGCACGCTGTGAGCGAGTCCATCCACGCCGCGTCGAATCAGCTCCTTGGTGTCCTCCAGGTAGTACATGTGAGCCATCACCTTAATGCCCTGGTTATGGGCTTCCTCAATAATGGCTCCATACAGCTCAGGGGTCAGTTTGGGAAGGGCGCCAAGGCGATCGTCCACCCAGATCTTGATCACATCAGGCTGCTTTTCTTGAACGAACTCTTGAACCAGCTGGCGGGCCTCATCCGGCGTGGTGGGCCGGTTGAGATTCGGGTTGTTGGGGATCCATCCATCCTTGGCGGCAAAGCCATACCCGGCCGAGTAAAGCCGCGCCCCACCGGTTCTGCCGGCTCGCTGATCGGCCAGAAAGCCGATCATAGGTTCCTGGTCAAGCCCCAGTGAGACCATATGGGTGATGCCGTAATAAAGATAACGGTTGGCGTCCCGCTGAATCCGTTCCCGGTTATAGAACTGGTCGTTGGATTCCATCCCTTCGGTTCTGGCCACGTGAGCGTGAAGGTTGAAGATTCCCGGGATGATGGTTTTTCCGGTGGCATCGATGCTCTGTGCGCCCGGTGGAACCTCAACGCTTCCCGAGCTTCCGATGGCCTGGATGGTGTCGCCGTCGATGACGATCACCGCATTTTCGATGGGTGTGGACGATACCCCGTCGATGACGGTGGCCCCTTCGATGACCACGAGATCCTGCGACTCAGGAGTCGTCGTGGGTTGGCAAGCCGCCAGCAAGAGACTCGCCAAAAGAGTCAGATAGGTTTTTCGAGTCATGATTCTTGTCCCCCTTAAGAATTGATGATTATTGGCCCGATCTTCTCATGGGCTGGGCACCAAAAAAGTGGTTGTAGGATGCCCCAATTTTAAAGTCTGGGGAGGGGAAAGGCAATAGGAATTACGCTCTGTGGTTCTCGATCAGATCGAAGGTATTTCCGTAGATGAGTTTTCGGTACATTTCCGATTGCAGGACTTGATAGGGGTATCCCAGTTGGGGTTTGGCGAGCTCATTTAAATGATCCAAATGGCCCTGTTCCAGGTCAAAATCCAGACACTCCAGATTGTCCTTGATCTGGGCTTCGGTTCGGGCACCCAGGATGGGGATCATCACCGGCTTCTTTCGTCTCTGCCTGACCCAGTTCAAGGCCACTTGTGAAGGAGTTCTATGGATCTCTTTGGCAATCTTGATGACCTTCGCAGCCACCTCCAGCTTTTCTTTTTCAATTTCAAAAATGCCCACAGGACTGTTGGGGCCAAGCCTTGTGGGACCCTCAGCTTCCTCATTGTATTTGCCGGTCAGGATTCCTGCGGCCAGCACGAAGTACGCCGTAATGGCCAGATCCATGGAAGCCGCCATGGGCAGAAACTCTCTCTCGATGCTGCGGTCAATGAGGCTGTAGTTCAGTTGCAGGGCCACGAAAGGCGTCAGGCCCCTCAAGTGAGCCAGCGTATTGGCCTGTGCGACGACCCAGGCGGGAGTGTTGGATATGCCCAGATAGAGCACCTTGCCCGCCTTCACGAAGTCATCCAGAGCGCGCATGGTCTCCTCAAGCGGCGTCATGGAATCCCACGCGTGAACCAACAGGACGTCGATATAATCTGTCTTCAGGCGTCTGAGGCTCTCTTCGAGAGATCTTGTAAGATTCTTTCGATGACTGCCATGGGCATTGGGGTCGTCAGGATCCATGGTCAGCGTGTATTTGCTTGCCACAACGAATTTATCCCGCTGGGAACGCACGAACTCGCCCACCCATTTTTCGCTGGTGCCGTACATGTAGACGTTGGCGGTATCGATATAATTCCCACCGGCGTCGGCAAAGGCATCGAAGATCTTCCGGCATTCTTTTTTGGTGTTGCCCATGGTTCCCCGTTCTTCGCCAAAAGTCATGGTCCCCAGGCAAAGCTCAGAAACTCTCAATCCAGACCTTCCCAATAGTTTGTATTTCATTCTTTCACCTCACTCGCTTGATTCTCTTCTGGGTGTTTTCTGTCATTTCGAATCGGAATGAACCTTCAACCCCTCTTCTTCCATCACCGGGCCCACCACCACCATCTGGGGATGGATCTGTTGAAAAACCTCTCTAGCGGGAAGGGCAACGTAGTCCCTGTCCAGCAGTTTGCTCATCTGGCTGGCCGTGGTGCCAAAGACCATTTTGGGAATGCCCGCCCAGTAGATGGCTCCGCAGCACATGATGCAGGGTTCGGTACTGGTATAGAGAATACTCCGGGAGAGAATTTCCGGGGAGAACTTTGGGGTGGCTAACGCCACCAGACCTGTTTCGGCATGCTGGGTGACATCTCCACTTGTGTTGACCCTATTCTCATACTCGGCGATGGTCTTTCCGTCGTCGACCAGCAAGGCTCCAAAGGGACGGTTGCCATGGGCGTAGGCTCTTCGCGCGATTTCATAGGCGCGCCGGATGAATTCCTGATCGGCTGGGGTGGAGAGGGGATCATCCGGTAAGGCTTTCACGTTCATAGGACGAGGCACTAGCGTAGAGTGTGGAGAGTTGAAAGGCAATCAGCAACTGACAGCTGACAGCTGACAACTGACAGGAGACAACAGACTTTCGGAGGTTCAACGAGAAGGCATACAATGCCTCCGGGAGGACTATCCATGGCACGAAAGTTCAAATCTCTGGAAACCCAGCTGATTCACGCCGGCGAGCCTGAACCGCGCATTGAAGGTGCGGTCAGTATGCCCATTTTCCAATCGGCGACTTTTGAGTACTCCGGTGAAAGCCAGTATGACGATCTCCGATACATTCGCCTCAACAACACGCCCAACCATAAAGCGCTCCATCAAAAGCTGGCCGCCTTGGAAAAGGGCGAGGAGGCACTGGTGACGGCCAGTGGGATGGCGGCCATTTCCACCACCTTCTTCACCGTGCTCTCCTCGGGAGATCATCTACTGGCCCAGAAAGGGCTCTACGGTGGCACCCATGATTTCATCAGCAAGGATTTTTCTTCCTTCGGTCTTTCCTTTGACTTTATCGACGGGGATGACCCCGATTCCTGGAAGGAGAAACTACGCCCCAACACCCGGGCCATCTACGTCGAAAGCTTGACCAATCCTCTCCTGGAGGTGGCGGATCTCAAGGCTGTCGTTGAGTTTGCCCGGGAAAATGGTCTGATCTCCCTCATCGATAACACCTTTACCAGCCCCGTTAATTTTCGCCCCCTGGAATGGGGTTTTGATCTTTCTCTTCACAGCGGCACCAAGTATCTGAATGGACATTCCGATATTGTGGCGGGTGCGGTGATTGGCCGGGCCAGCCAGATCGAGAAGATCAGGCACCGGTTGAACCACCTGGGTGGGTCGTTGGATCCTCACGCCTGTTTTTTGCTGCATCGGGGGATCAAAACGCTGGCCTTGAGGGTGAGATATCAAAATGAGAGCGGGCTGAAGATTGCCCAGTTTCTGGAGAACCATCCTGCCGTAGACAAGGTTTACTATCCCGGACTCCCGACTCATCCCCGCCACCAGAGGGCTTGTGAGTTCTTCGAAGGATGTGGCGGGATGGTGAGTTTTGAAGTGAAGGGTGGATTGGATGCGGCCCAGCGCTTTATAGAGCAGAACACTTTGGCCATCGTTGCCCCCAGTCTGGGGGGTGTGGAGACCCTGGTGACCCGCCCGGTCACCACCACCCATTCCGGTTTGAGCCTGCCAGAGCGTCAGCAGCTGGGAATTAGTGACAGTTTGATTCGAATCTCGGTGGGGATTGAAGCTACCCAGGATCTTATCGAGGACTTCGATCAGGCCTTATCCGTCACTTCCTGACGTCGTGACTTCGTCACTTCGTGACGTTGTGCTGTCGTGCGGTCGTGCGGTCGTGCTGGCACAATTCATCTTCTTAAACTTTGGACGTGGTGAGCTTCCCGTCTCTTCATGGATCGAATATAGCCATTGAGCATCTGAACCAGGCTGATAAGTTCTCTGGTCAACTCCTCGCAAAGATTGCCAGCTATAGATTTTTACATCGTAGGCAGGTCAGATGGTCACGAAGTGACGACTGCACCACAGCACGACTGCACGACGCGCGGCGCGTCTCAGCGCCGCGCCTGTGACCATGGTCACGCATCCTCTGGGGCGTTTGGGCCAGACTAAAGGTTATATCCATCTCGGAAGGCCGAAAGTCCTGACGGGGAATCAGTTACGGTGCGCCTATGACGGTATCCATGCCCAATAATGTGCTTAATTTCAAGCTGAGTTACAAGAGCCGCGATCGTCGAAAGATCGCCGAATACCTGCAGTGTGATCCGAAGACACTGGAGAAGGCACTCTTGCGTCAAAAGGAGCTGGTCGAGACAGGCGTTGAGATGCACCTGGGCGAAATACTGCTGGAGATGGAGGCCATCAGCCGAGAGGACTTGATTGGGGCGCTCCACGATCAAAGACTGGACCGGCTACTGACCAGTCCTGTCTTCACCGGACTGGACGAAAAGGAGTTAAGGGGCATCACCCGTTTTGTCGGAGAGAGAAGCGTGGCCGCCGGCGAAGAGTTTATCCGCCAGGGTGAGATGGGGGATTGCCTTTACGTGATCGTTTACGGCCAGGCCGCCGTTTTCTGGAAAGACGGCACCGACGAAGAGATTCGTTTGGCCACGCTGGGTTCGGGAGAATCGATCGGAGAGATGGGATATTTTTCGGACGGTCGACGTTCCGCCTCAGTCCGTGCCTTGACCAACATACAGCTTCTGCAGATCTATTATGACGATCTGACCCGCAGCATGGATCGGGCCCCAACTCTGGCCAGAAATTTCCTGGACATCATCATCAAGAGAATTCGACGGACCAACTTTCGTTTTCAGGAAGTGGTGCACGAGACTCGAGCCACCAAGACGTTCCTCCAGAACCTTCAGCAGATGGTGGATATGTCCGAGATCCTGGCTCATCGGATGGATGTCGAGGCCTTAATTGACCGGGTGGTCTATATGGCCAGCAAGGTGTTGGATGCCGAACGGGCCAACCTCTTTTTGCTGGAGAATCCTTCTGAGGGCCTCTGGTCCAAGGTGGCTCAGAACGAGGAGAGCCGCCAGATCCGGATACCCCCGGGCCAAGGACTGGTCGGGTGGGTGGCCCAGAATGATCAGCTGGTCAATGTGCCGAATGTCTCCCAGGATGCCCGTTTCAACGATGAAATCGACCGCTGCAGCGGCTGCCGCATCAAGTCCATGATGTGTGGGCCGGTCAAGAATCTGCGCGGGGAAATCGTGGGGGTTATTCAGATCATCAACAAGAAGGAGGGGGTGTTTGATGAGATGGACGAAAAGCTTTTCCGGGCTTTCGCCTATCAAACCGCCATTTCCGTCGAGAATTTTCGACTCTATCAGAGGATTGTCGCCAGTCATGAGAAAATGGCCATCCTGCTGGACGTGACCACCTCGCTGACCCGGACCTTGGATCTGGATGTCCTGATCGACAAGATCGTCAGCAAGATCTCGGAGATTCTCGATGCTGAGCGCAGCTCTCTTTTTCTGGTGGATTCAACCACGGGAGAGTTGTGGTCCAAGAGGGCTGAGGGCATGAAGGGAGCCGTCATCCGCTTTCCCGTTTCGGGAGGTCTGGCCGGCTATGTTGCCCGCACCGGTGAGGTGATCAACATCAAGGATGCCTATGAGGATCCCCGTTTTAACCCTGCCTTCGATAAGGAGACAGGCTTTCGCACCAAAACGGTCCTGGCGGCACCTATCTTCAACCTCCAGGGTGAGATCATCGGCGTGACCCAGGCCATGAACAAGAACGGGGCCGTATTCGATCGGGAAGATGAAGACCTGTTGAAGCATCTCAGCTCGGAGATCGCCGTAGCCCTTCAGAATGCCCAGTTGTACGAAGATACGACGGAGATGAGAAACTACCTGGAAAGTGTCGGCCAGAGCATCTCCAACAGCATCATCACCCTGGATCATGACTACCGGATTGTGACCGCCAATCGCGCTGCCCTGGAACTGCTCGGTTCAAAACTCAAAAGCATTGTCGGGGACGACATTCGCAGCCTCCTGGGCAATAAACGTGCGCTTCAACACATCGATCGTGTCTACGCCACCGGCAATTCAGTCACTGACTACGATGTGGAGCTGCAACTCGAGGAGACGAATCCTTCCGTCAATCTGAATATTCTTCCCCTGGAGCATCACCAAGAGGGGGTTCAGGGTGGCCTGGTGCTGGTATTGGACGACATTAGCGAAGAGAAAAGAGTGAGACGAGCCCTGGTGCGCTATATGGCCAAGGATATCGTGGACAAGGTTCTCGAAGATCCGGATCGGCAGGCTCTGGGTGGCGTGCGCAACAAGGCGACCATCTTATTTAGCGATATCCGGGGTTTTACCGCACTTGCCGATTCCCTGACCGCCGAAAAGGCGGTCGAGTTCCTCAATGGCTATTTTAGCCGGATGGTGGATGTCATCCTGGCAGAGCGAGGAATTCTGGATAAATACATCGGGGATGCGTTGATGGCGGTCTTCGGTGTCCCTTATGTCCAGAAAGACGATACGCTGCGAGCGGTGCGTGCAGGGGTGGCCATGAAGAGCGAGCTGGCAAGAATGAACGAGGGCAGGAGGGCAAAGGGTCTGGACCCCATTAAGATCGGTGTGGGCATCAGTACGGGTGATGTCATTTCGGGAAATATAGGTTCGGTCAAAAGAATGGACTTTACCGTGGTGGGAAGGGGTGTCAACGTCTCCTCGCGCCTGGAGAGGCTCACCAAATCCTATGGAAGTGTGATTTTGATCAGCAGCAGCACCTACAAAGAAGTGGGCGAGCATTTTGTGACCCGGCTCATCGACCGAGTGCTCATTCGAGGCACCAAGCGTCCCTCACGGCTGATTGAGGTGCTGGGAGATGCCAACTACCAGCTCTCGAAAGCGGAGAAGCATTTCTGCCAGGGCATGGAGGCCTATGAGCGGAAGGATTTCACCACGGCTTGTAAGTGGTTTCGCAGGGGTGCCCAGACCGATCGTCCCTCTCAAGTCCTTCTGGCCCGCTGTTCGAGCTTTCTGGAAGATCCTCCTCATCCGGATTGGGATGGAGTCTGGCAATGGGAGGAAAGAGGCGTGTGCGTTCCTCCGGGAGGCAATTCCAACGGTAAGAAGGTATAATTCTTATCCGTCCCTGAGCTTACTTATAAGAAAGTTAGTTCTGGGAATGGCTGAGAATGATGGAAAAAATCTGGCACAAGTCTTATGACGAGCAGGTTCCCCGGTCCATCCCCTATCGTGACCAGACGGTCTATCAGCTCTTCCAGGACTCGGTCGACAAAAATCCCCAGGGTATAGCCACCCTCTTTTTCGGAGCCAAGATTCGCTACCGGGAACTGGGCAACCGTGTGGACCGCTTCGCCAGTGCGCTGGCCTCCATGGGAATTGGAAAAGGAGACCGGGTGGCCCTGGTTCTTCCCAACATCCCCGCCTATCCGATCGCTCATCTAGCGGTTCTCAAGCTGGGTGGGATCCTGGTACCCACCAATCCGCTTTACGTGGAGAGGGAACTTCAGTATCAGTTGTGTGATTCGGGTGCTGAAACGGTGGTAATCCTGGATCAGCTTTATCCGCGACTAAAATCGGTCAGGGAAAAGACCCCGGTCAAGAGAGTCATCCTGGCCAGAATCCAGGACTTCCTGCCCCGAATTCTGGCCTTTTTGTACGGTTTGAAGCACAAATCAGAGTTCGATCCTGCCCGGGAAGAAGGGGTCCATGAGTATCGTCATCTCATGGGAAAGTCCTTTCCGATGGCCCCTGCGGCAAAAATCAGTCCCCAGGATACGGCTATATTTCTTTATACCGGGGGTACGACCGGGGTCTCCAAGGGAGCTGTTTTAACCCATCGCAATTTGGTTGTGAATGCCTGTCAAACCCGGGAGTGGCTCTGGGACATGGAGGACCGAAAGGAAGTACTGCTGTGTGTTCTCCCCTTTTTCCACAGCTACGGAATGACCACCGGGATGCATTTGGCCATCGTCTCTCAATCGACGATGTTGCTGCTCCCACGCTTTGAGCTGGCCGATGTCATGAAGCAGATCAAAAAGCACAAGCCCACCATTTTCTGCGCGGTACCGGCTCTGTACAACACCATCAGTCGTTACCCCGGGATCTCCGGCTCGGATGTGGCTTCCATTCGGCTCTGCATCAGCGGGGGAGCTGCCCTGCCGGCCGAAGTCCAGAAAAAATTTGAAAGCCTCACGGGAGGCAAGCTGGTGGAGGGCTATGGCCTCTCGGAAACTTCTCCGGTGGCCCTGGTCAACCCGACTCACGGGCATCGCAAGAGCGGGACCATCGGAGTTCCCGTGTCTGATACGGAAGCGGCGGTGGTGGATCCGGAAAGCAAGGAGCCTCTTGAGCCCGGCCAGGTCGGGGAGCTGGCCATTAAGGGCCCCCAGGTGATGAAGGGGTACTGGGAAAAGCCTGAGGAAACCCGGCAGGTGTTGGACCAGGGGTGGCTCTATACGGGGGATATGGCGGTGATGGATGAAGAGGGGTTCTTCAGCATCGTGGATCGAAAGAAAGACGTGATCATCAGTGCGGGAATGAACATCTATCCCCGTGAACTGGAAGAGGTGCTGCATCAACATCCCAGTATCGTCGAAGCGGCGGTGGTGGGTATATCCAGTGCTGTTCGAGGAGAGGTCCCCAAGGCTTTCATTGTGGTTGAAGAGGGCCAGGAGCTAAGCAAACAGGAAGTGGTTCAGTTCTGCCAGGACAAACTTTCCAAGTATAAGATTCCCAAGAGGATCGAGTTTATTGAGGAACTTCCCAAGAGTGCCCTGGGGAAGGTGCTCAAGCGGGTGTTGAGGGAATCCTGATTACTCTCCGGAAGGGATACCCCCGGCCAGGACTTGGGCCAGGTGTTTTGCCGGTCGGCCGGTAAAATGTCGAATCTGAGCGCGACAGCTAAAGCCGGAAGCCACGATTTCCGTCTCGGCGGAGGCTTCTCGTACGGCAGGGAAGAGGCGGTCTTCACCAATCTTCTGGGAAATTTCGTAATGCTTCTTTTCGTATCCAAACGATCCGGCCATCCCGCAGCAGCCCGAGTCCACTTCCCTGAGTTCGGTCTCCTTCAGACTTTGCAGAGCCTGCAGTGAACTCTTGGTATCGAAAAGGGCTTTTTGGTGGCAATGCTCGTGAAGGAGGACATTTGCCGGTCCTTTTCCTATTTTCTCCACCAGGCGAGGCAAAACGCTTTCCTGGGTCAGGAACTCCTCCAGGCTGAAGACCTGTTCGAGCACGGCGGTGCAGCCGGCTTCGTCGTCTAACAAATCCAGGTAGTCATCCCGAAGGGTCGACAAACAGCTGGGTTCCAGGACAACAATGGGGATCTGTTGACGGGTATACTCCTGCAAGGCTTTCAGCAAAGCCAGACCTTTCTCCCGAACCTGGGTCAGCTGTCCCGTGGAAATGAGGGGCCGGCCGCAGCAGCCGCCATCGACTGGAATCACCCGATAATTCAGATGTCTCAGCAGCCGTGTGGCGGCTATTCCAATCTCCGGTTCGTAGAAATTGACGAAGGTGTCCAGGAACAGGGCCACCGGTTGAGCTGTCGACTCCCCTCCTTCCGGGTTCTCTTTGAACCACCGGGTGAGGGTTTGACCCGCGAGGGGAGGCAGGCTTCGTCTCCGGTCAATCCCCGCCAGTTTCTCCAGAATCCAACGCGAAAAGAGATTTCCGAACAGGAAGTTGGTCAGGTTGGGAAAGCGGCTGGCCCATTCAGCCGTTTCCCGGATTTGGCCAAAGAGCTTCTTGGCCAGGGGAAGCCGGTGCTGTTTGTAGTATTGAGCCAGAAATTCGCTCTTCAGGCGGGCCATGTCCACACCTGAAGGGCACTCGGACTTACAGGCTTTGCATTCCAGACACAGGTCCAGGACCTCGTAAAGCCGGGGACTGCCCAGTCCATCGGGGCCAAGCTCTCCTGCAATGGCCATGCGCAACGCGTTGGCGCGGCCTCGTGTGGAGTGCTCTTCATCTCGCGTAGCCATGTAGGAAGGACACATGGTCCCGGAGTTGGTTTTCCGGCAGTGACCGACGCCGGTACACATCTCAATAGCCCGGTCGAAGCCCTGTTCCTGTTTGAACTGAAAATGAGTGGCGGGGACCGAAGTGCGGTAGGCGGGGTGAATGCGCAGATTTTCACCGATGTCCTGGGCGTCGACAATCTTTCCAGGATTCATCAGGCCTACGGGGTCAAAGGTTTGCTTGACCTCTTGAAAGGCTCGGTAGATTTGGTCGCCAAAAAATTCGCGATTCTTGTAACTGCGCACCAGCCCGTCTCCGTGCTCGCCACTCCAGGAACCGCCGTACTCGCGGACCAGGTCAAAAGTTTCCTCGGAGATGGCCCGCATGATGTCCAGGTCTTCCTGCTGCTTGAGATTCAGGATGGGGCGCAGGTGAATCACCCCTGCACTGGCATGGGCATAGAGGGCCAGGGGCCGGTCATGCTTTCGACAGATCTTGAGAATCCGAGCCACATACTCACTGAGATGTTCCACCGGTACGCAGGCATCTTCGATGAAAGGAAGAGGCTTTGCGTCCCCCTTCATTCCCAGCAAAACTCCCAGCGCATGTTTTCGAACACTCCATACCGTTTCTTTCGTCTCTTTGGTGGAGGCGTCGTAATAGGCATAGAGACCTTTTTGATGCTCCAGGCTGGTCTTCATTTCTGCCCAGCCGGACTGAACCTCCTCCTGGGATTCTCCGCTGAACTCCACCATCAGGATGGCCTGCGGTGTGCCCTGGATAAACTGGGCACAAAGCGGGGCCACGGTTGGGTTGGAGCGAGCCAGTTCCAGGCCGTAGTGATCCAGGATTTCCACGGCGGAAGGCTTGTGGCGTAAGATCACCGGGACCGCATCGATGGCTCGAAGCAGATCGTCGAAATGAATCACCGACACCATGGTGTAAGTGGGCAGAGGCTCCAGTTTGATCTTGGCCTCCGTTACAAAGGCCAAGGTTCCTTCCGAGCCCACAATCAGTTTAGCCAGATTGAAGACGTCTTTCTGCAGCAGGGCATCGAGGTTGTAGCCTCCCACTCGGCGCATGACCTGAGGGAATCGGCTGGTAATCTCTTCAGCGTTCTCTTCTAAAATCTTGCCTATCTTCCTGTAGATCTCCCCTTCGCGGTCTTCCTGATCACACTTTTGTTGCAACTCCTGAGCGTTCAAGCGACGCAGCAGCAACCGTTCCCCGGTGGAGAGAATGACGGAGAGTTCCAGAACGTTGTCGATGGTCTTTCCGTAGCGGATGGAGCGGACACCTGACGAGTTGTTGCCGATCATTCCTCCAATATTGGCGCGGCTGCTGGTCGCCGGGTCCGGGGCGAAGTGCAAATTATGGGATTTGAGAACTTCATTCAGGTTGTCCAGGACAACCCCGGGTTGCACTCGAGCCCAGTGCTCGGCCGGATTGATTTCTTCGATCTGGTTCAGATATTTGGAGCAGTCCACCACCAGGCCGGCCAGTACCGTTTGTCCTGCCAAGCTGGTGCCTCCTCCTCGTGGGAGGACGGGTACCCCGTAGCTGGCCGCGATTCGGATGGTTTCCATGATCCCTTGGTCTGAGCGAGGAAGGATGATTCCCAGGGGCTTGATCTGATAAAGGCTGGCGTCTGTGCTGTAAATGAGCCGAGACATCTCATCAAACAGCACCTCTCCCTCGACTTTCATGCGCAGCTCCTCTTCCAGGCGGAGCCGTCGTGTCTCGTTTATCATGTGCCTATGCTACCTTAGTACTCCCTTTCATTAATACGGTAACGTTTGCGGAGGGGGCTTGCAAGGCGAGGTCGCGAAGAGAGGAGGAGGCGATGCAGGGACATCGGCGACGACGAAAGACAAAGAGATCGCCAGCAATCCCTATCCGCCCGAAGGGTTGGGGCGGGACGGGCCCATCTCTTTGTTGCTCCTCTTCGCCGATGTCTCGGACATCGACTCGTCGTCGCGCCTCGATCTGGGCTCCGTCGCGCTCCCAACAAACGGTACTGTATTGATGAAAGTGAGTACTTAAAGAAAGATCAATAGCGAGGGTTTGCCCTACCGTTTGACCGGAGTTGCCGTGCCTTCACTGCTATGACCGTTTTGAAAGACCCGATGGCCGTTTTTGCCTTCTGCGCTTTCACCTGCGCACTGGTCTTTTGGGTCTCGAGCCAAAGTTGGGCAGAGCGCTTTTTCAAGATCTTCCCCTCCATTATTTTGGTCTATTTTTTGCCCACCCTTGCCAGCACCTGGGGGCTGATTCCATCCGATTCACCGACCTACGACTGGATGAGAGACTACTTGTTGCCCTTCAGCCTCTTTATCCTGATGATCACGACGGACGTCACCGCCATTTTGCGCATTGGACCCAGAGCGATTGCCATGATGCTGTTCGGAACGGCGGGAGTGGTGGTGGGTGGTCCCCTGGTGCTGCTGCTTTTGGGGCATTGGCTGCCTCCTGAAGCCTGGAAAGGATTGGCGGCCCTTTCGGGAAGCTGGATTGGAGGAGGGGGGAATTTTGCCGCCATCAAGGAATCGGTGGGTGCGCCGGACAGCATTATCGGTCCTATCATCATCGTGGACACGGTGATCGCTTACACCTGGATGGGGGTGCTGCTGCTTCTGGCCAACTACCAAGCCCGGATTGACCGGTGGAACAATGCGAGCTCGGCTGTTTTGGAGGATCTGAACCGGCGCCTCAGGCAATTTCAGGAAGAGCAGCTCAGACCGATGACACTGCCGGATGTTTCCATGGTGCTTGCCATTGGGTTTGTGGGCGCGGTCCTCTGCCAACATTTATCGGCCTGGCTCTATGAGATCACTCAGCAGGCTTTGCTTCAGAGGGCGCCCAATGTCGCTTCCATCTTCTCCTCCTTTACCTGGTTGGTGATTCTGGTTTCGAGCCTGGGCATCTTGCTCTCCTTTACCCCTCTGCGGCGCATCGAGAGGGCGGGTGCTTCCAAGTTCGGATATGCCGCACTTTACCTGTTTCTCACCTCCATCGGGGCTCAGGCCGACCTGGCAGGAATTCTAGCTGCTCCGGTGTTGCTGCTGGCCGGGATCGTGTGGATGTTATGCCACGTGGCCTTCCTGGTGATCGGCGCTCGCTTGCTGAGAGCGCCCCTGTTTTTAGTTGCGGTGGGGAGTCAGGCCAACATTGGGGGCGCCGCCAGCGCGCCTATTGTGGCATCTGCCTATTATGAGTCGATGGCACCCGTAGGTCTGTTGATGGGAGTGCTGGGATATCTGCTGGGAAACTATGCGGGATTATTCTGTGCCTACCTGTTGCGGATTGTGGGGTAAAAAAGATCTTTAAACCTATAAATATAAAAGGGTTAATCCGATTCCAAGAGGGCCATCGAGCTTGTGACCCTGAGGGTCACCTGGGGTAACCCAAAGGGTCAAACATCGCCTCCGTTCCCACCCGTTTGCAGCCTCCCCACAAAATCTGTAATACTTTTCATATCAGGTGGTTGGACGGAAAACTTGGGAGGGAACCGATGAAGTGGACC
This sequence comes from Acidobacteriota bacterium, assembly GCA_022545645.1. Classification (GTDB taxonomy): domain Bacteria; phylum Acidobacteriota; class UBA6911; order RPQK01; family JADFOI01; genus JADFOI01. The sequence goes on from JACZQQ010000043.1 coordinate 14,436, forward strand.
CACTCTTGCTAATGACACTGTCCAAGGGGACAACTATCAAAGATGAATAACCCAAAGAGGTTTTCCGATCAAGGTTTTTCACTGGTCGAACTGCTCATCGTTGTATTGATTATAGGGATTATTGCCCAAATGGCGATTCCTCACCTGATGCAGTCGAAACTGGCGGCCAATGAAGCCTCAGCCATTACTACGGTCCGGAGTGTCCTCAACGCCGAAACCCTCTATGTGACCACGGTCGGTTCGGGGAAGTATGCTTCTATGGGAAGTCTGGTCACCGGTATGCTGGTGGACACGGTGGTTGGATCATCAACCAAGGATGGCTATGTTTTCGCCATATCTCTGGGCGCTGCCGATGCCAGCTTCGTCATCGATGCTCGCCCAACGGGTTATTCGAATTCAGGCATTCGAAGCTTCTACGCCGATGAGACAGCCGTGATCCGTTATACCACAGCCGATAGCGCCGCAACCTCCAGCAGCTCACCCCTGGGCGAGTGATTTCGTTCCTCCCCGTCCGTGCTTTCGTGCTTTCGTGCGTTTGTG
>JACZQQ010000240.1 GCA_022545645.1 Acidobacteriota bacterium
ATCAGGTAGGGCGCGAGATCTGCGAAGGGCACCGCCGTGGCGAGGAATTGGGCTGCCAGTTGCTGGCCGCGCGCGGGGGGCCGGTTGGTGACAAAAATCTGGCTGATTCCTGAATCGAGAAGGCTGCGCGCTGCCAGCTCACCCATTTCCCCAGCCCCCAGAAGAAGCGTTGTCTTGCCCTTGAGATGCCCAAAGATCTTTCGGGCCAGCTCCACGGCGACTGAACTGATGGATACGGCCGACACCCCAATTCGAGTGGAGGTTCTCACTTTTTTGGCCACAAAAAAGGCCCGGGGGATCAAGTCTTTGAGGTAAGTTCCTACGCTTCCCGCCTGGCAGGCCTCGGCATAAGCCTGTTTCACCTGGGAAAGGATCTGGGGCTCTCCCACCACCATGGAATCCAGGCTGCTGGTCACTCGAAAAACGTGCCGTACGGCGTCACGTCGCAGATAACTGTAAAGATAGTCCTCAAGGAAGGGGGGCTTTAAGGTGTGATAGGAATAGAGAAAAGCCTTCACCGACTCGACGATCTGGGCCTGGCTCTTCTGTCCGTGGGCGAGGATTTCCACTCGATTACAGGTGGATACGATCATCCCTTCCTGCAGATCAGCCTCCCTCTGCAGACGCTTGAGGGCGGGCTGTAGATGCTCCTCAGCGAAGGCGATCCGCTCCCGTATCTCCACGGGTGCCGTTTTATGGTTGAGTCCGACTAAAACGAGATCCATAGGCGTTGCTTACGGAAAGGAATGCAATCCTCCCAGGTAACGTGCCCCCAAAAAGGTGAAAAGGACGGAAAGGAAGCCGACCATGCTGATCAGGGCTGCGCGCTTCCCCCGCCATCCCGCCGTCAAACGCAGATAGATCAGTACCAGATAGATGATCCAGGTGACGAGCGCCGCGATGACTTTGGGGTCGCTTTGCCATCCCCCGACCCAATCCTGCTCGGCCCAAATGACCCCTGCCAGAAGGCCCAGGGTCATAAAGCAGAAGCCGGAAATCAGAAATTTGTAAAACAGGTCATCCAGAAGCACCAGCGACGGCAGCCAGTAATAAAAGGTCTTCGGTTTCTTACCCTTCAGTTCTCGTTCTTGAAAGAGATAAAGAAGACTGGCAATGAAGGTGACGAAGAACATTCCGTAAGCCAGAAAAAGACAGATGGTATGCCAGTAAATCCAGGAACTGCTAAGAATCTCAGGAACCGGGGAAGATTTGATGAAAATCGTTCCCAGCATCAAAACGGTGACCAAAGGGAGCAAGAAAAGTCCAAGGGGCTTAATTCGATAACGCAAATGGGAGATAAAGAAGCACAGAGAAACCGTCCAGGCAAAAAATGTAAGCGCCTCTCTCAAGTCGGTCAGCGGAAGGCTCCCCTTCTCCACCGCGCTGTAGATGAGAAAAGCCGAGTGCAGAACGAAACCCGCACCCACGGAAACAATCGCGATCCGATGGAAGATGTTCTTCTGTTTGGACACAAAGGCTGCCACGCTGTGGAGAAGCCCCAGCACATAAAAGCCAAAAGCTGAGTTAAAGAGAAGTATGCCCACGGGACGCCTATTATAGCAGTACGGTTGGGGCCCTGTGGTATCATTTGTCGCGTGAATTTCGGTGGGATTGATCCAATAGAGATTCTGATTGTTATTGCGGTTGTTTTATTTTCCTTAAGTATTCACGAGTCTGCCCATGCCTGGACGGCGGATTGGCTCGGGGATCCCACCGGTCGTGCCTTGGGTCGAGTGACCTTGAATCCGCTCGCTCATATCGATCCCATGGGAAGCATTCTTGTCCCGCTCCTGGGCTTCGTCATGGGAGGGTTTATCTTCGGTTGGGCAAAACCGGTGCCCGTCAATCCTCGTCATCTGAAAAACCCCAAAAGGGATCATATCTTTATTGCAGCAGCTGGTCCCGCCAGTAACGTGGTGGCAGCGCTGGCCTTTCTAATTGTGTTAAAAGCGATGAATCTCATGGCACCGTCGCTGAGCAGAGGGGATCACGCTCTTTACCCGTTGTTCCTTTTCTGTTCTTTGGGGTTGTTGCTCAATGTCGTCCTGGCGGTCTTTAACCTTATGCCCATTCCACCCTTGGATGGGAGCTGGGTCCTTTCCGGCCTTTTGCCGCATCATCTTTCTGTTCTCTATGACCGCATCAGGCCTTATGGGTTCATGCTTTTGCTTCTGCTCTTGTTCTCCGGGGCTTTGGGAGACATCATCCGTCCGGTCTGGGGCTTCGTGCAGGGCCTGATCGTTTGATCGAATGAATGCTTCAACCATGAAAAAAAGAATATTTAGCGGGATGCGGCCAACCGGTCGGCTGCATCTGGGGAATTTCTTCGGAGCCCTGCAAAATTGGGTGAGTCTTCAGGATGAATACGAGTGTATTTTCGGAATCGTGGACTACCATGCCTTGACGACCGATTACGGCAACGTGGATCAGATCGGCCAAAATGTCGTGGAGGTGGCCATCGACTGGCTCGCCAGTGGGATCGATCCCCAAAAATCCACCATCATGGTCCAATCCCTTGTTCCCGAGCATGCCGAGCTTCATCTACTGCTCTCCATGATTGTCCCGCTGCCCTGGTTGGAGCGCGTTCCCACCTATAAGGAACAAATACGGCAACTCCCGGAAAAGGACCTTTTAACCTATGGCTTTCTGGGATATCCGCTGCTTCAGGCAGCCGACATTCTCATTTATAAAGCAGATGCGGTTCCGGTAGGCGAAGACCAGGTCGCCCATATTGAACTGTGTCGGGAAATCGCTCGACGCTTCAATCACTTCTACGGTGCCGTTTTTCCCGAGCCCCAGGCCAAGTTGACCCGGATGGCGCGTTTGCCGGGAACCGACGGCCGCAAGATGAGTAAGAGTTACGGCAACGAGATTCAGCTCTCCGAAGACCCCGAGAGCATTTCTAAAAAGGTGATGAAGATGATGACGGATCCCGCTCGGGCACGCCGCACCGATCCGGGTAATCCCGAGGTGTGTCCCGTTTTTGACTATCACAAGCTTCTAACCGATGCTCAAGGCCGGAAGTGGGTGACCGAGGGTTGCACGACGGCGGGGATCGGTTGCACGGATTGCAAACAGCTGCTGCTGAAAAATATGCTTCCCGTCATCGAGCCGCTCCATGAAAAAAGATTGGAACTGGAGAAAGACACCGATCAAGTCAAGCAGTGGTTAGTGGAGGGAAGCAGCAAGGCCCAGGGTATAGCCCGAGAGACCATGACCGAGGTACGTCAGGCCATGAAGATAGAGTATTAGTGTTTCGGGCGTCGTTGTGTTTCTTGATGAGACTGGCGAGGTGAAATCAAGGAGTGAGTCACCCATCCATGCAGGTGCAAGCCGGGTCGCAAACGGAAGGCTATACGGTCCAACTGGAGGTTTTTGAAGGCCCTCTGGACCTGCTCCTCCATCTCATCCGCCAACAAGAGATCGATATCTACCAGATTCCCATCGCCCAGATCACCGATCAGTATCTGCACTATCTGGAAAAGATGAAGGATCTCAGCATCACCATCGCAGGCGACTTCCTGGTCATGGCCGCCACTTTGATTCATATCAAATCGGGGATGCTGCTTCCTGCTGAGCCCGGTTCTCAGATGGCTGAGGAGGTTGAGCAGTCGCGAAACGAACTGGTTGAGCGGTTGTTGGAGCATGAAAGGTTTAAACAGGCCGCCCAAATGCTCTATGAGCGTGAAACGCTTGAGCTCAGTGTGTGGCCCCCGCATGACAGCGAGTTCGAAGACGAGGAAAAGGAGCTCATATCGGCCACTGTGTTTGATCTGGTGAGTGCTTTTCACCGCATGATGGAACGCTATAAAGATCAGATCGTCCTGGAAATTAAGCATGAGGCGGTGTCCCTTGAAGAGAAACTCAAAGAGATTCGACGTCTGCTGACGGTGCAGGGCGAATTCCTTTTCTCGCTCTTTTTCCAGAAAAAAATTTCCCGCCTTCATCTTGCGGTTACCTTTTTTGCTTTGCTGGAGCTGACAAGGCTGCAGGAGATTCAACTGGTTCAAAAGGGTCTTTTCGAGGACATTCGTATTCGGGCATGTTAGAAGAGGCATTACCCAATCAGATCCTGGCTATTCTCTTTGTGGCAAAAGAGCCACTGACTCTTTCTCAGTTGCAGGAAATCTACCCG
>JACZQQ010000241.1 GCA_022545645.1 Acidobacteriota bacterium
ATGTTCGGTCAAGGTGAGACGCTGTGGAGCATTGCTCGCTATGAGGCGCCCATACTGATCGTGGTCATGAATAATCACAGTTACAACGAAACCCGCAACCGCAATATGAGTGCGAATGGAAGACAATTCCAGACCGGAAAAGAATTGACCAGCTATCTGGGTGATCCTGATATCGACTTCACCAAGATTGCAGAAGCTTTCGGCATTGCCGGTCAGAAGGTTTTCGATCCCGCCGATTTGGGTCCGGCAATCCAGCGGGCTTTGAAGACCATGCGGGATGGAAAGCCATTCATGCTGGATCTTGAGGTGGCACGGGACGGGATACTCAGCGAGAGCGATTGGCATTCGCCCTTCTCCATTGCCCAGCTGGGTGGCAGGAAGAGAGGCTAAACTGATGCGGACGATGCGTGTTCTCAGACCATGGGCTTCGTTCAGCTGTATTGCGCTGGCCCTCCTTTTAGCAGCCACTCAATATGTTGGCACAGGTCGAGGTTCTCCCCCTACGGAGCCGCTGCAGGTGGAGGAAGGCAGAGAGGCCTTTGGCCAGGCCTGCGTTCAGTGCCACAATATGAGCCGCACCCAGATCCAGAGAAAAACCGCTGACGGGTGGAGAGATACCGTTTACTCCATGATCTCCAGGGGAGCCCCCGTCATGCCCGATGAGATTGAACCGTTGATCGACTATTTGGCGGCCACTTATGGTCCGGGTGCAACCCCTCCCGCTGTCGGAGGCGCGGGCTCTCAAGGGGAGAGTGCGCTCCCGGATGGGCCAGGCAGAGCGATTTTTGTGGGCAACTGCGCCGCCTGCCATTCCATGGAGCTGCCGCTGAACATGCGTCAGTCTGAAGCGGAGTGGAACGCAACGATCAGCCAAATGGTGACCTACGGTGCTCAGATAACGCCCCAGGATCAGGAGATATTGGTGAAGTACGCGGCCAAGCACTTTGGCCGTCGCTGACGGGAACTCACTTCTATTTCTTTCAACAGCCTCAATAACCCTGGAACATTTTTTCGTTTTTAGCGTACTATTTAAGGGTGTTACTGACTTTTCCGGGTGACTCTATGAGGTGCTTCGTTTGAAGAAGTTTTTTTTGATCATCGTGGTGGGGCTCTTCCTGTCGGCGCTGGGCTTCCGACTCTACCAGGAACTTGGGGGGGGAGAGGTTGCGGCAGGTGGCCGACCGCCTGGCAGTGGCCGACCCTCGGGTGGTGGCCGACCGCCTGGAGGCGGCAGACCTCCCATGCTGGTGGATACCGCCCAGGTTGAACCCCATCAATTTGAGACCACACTTGAAGTCCTGGGGGAGTTGAAACCTCAGGCTGAGGTGAACGTGATGTCTCGGATCAGTGGCCGCCTGCAGCAGGTTTTGGTGGACCGCGGAGAGCCGGTGCAAGAAGGACAGCTGCTGGCTGTGGTGGACGATGTCGACTTGCGACAGCAGATTATCCGTTCCGAAGCGGCCACCGCAGTCGCTCGTGCTGGAGTCAACCGGGAAGAGGCCACCTATAGAAATTTACTCCTCCAGGTGAAGCGGTTTCAAGACCTTCACGAAGAGGCCCTGATTTCAACCCAGGAGTTGGAGGATGTGGAAAGCCGGCTGTTCGTGGCCGAGGCCCAGCGGGAGTTGGCAAAGGCTCAGGTCCTGCAGGCTGAGGCCTCCTTACGCGAATTGGGCATTCAACAGGAACAAACCCGGATCTACTCGCCTCTGAACGGATTTGTGGGCACCCGCTACCTGGACCCTGGAGCTCTGGTGAGTTCCAGTGTATCGATTCTCTCCGTGCTGAATGTCGATCGGGTGAAGACCATCGTGCCTGTGGTTGAAAGCGCCTTGCAGAGGGTGCGGACAGGCCTGCCCGCTGAAATTGTCGTGGACGCCTATCCGGACCGAATCTATGAGGGCACGGTGACCCGCATTACTCCTTTCCTCAACCCGGAAACCCGCAGTGCCGACGTGGAAATAGAAATTGCCAATCCCGACAATACGCTCAAGCCGGGTATGTTTGCCCGTGTGAAGATTGATGCCAAAATTACCAGGGACGCTCTCAGTATTCCCCGCTCTGCGTTATTGACTCGTGGAAGTCAAAAAGGGGTGTATTTGCTGACCGAGGACATGGCCGCTGTTTTTCAGGTCATCGAGATTGGTCAGATCAAGGGCAACGTGGTGGAGGTGGTTGAGGGGCTGGAAGAAGGTGTGGAGGTGGTGAATGCGGGTGCTTCGAACTTGAATGAAGGAGACCGGGTGAGGACGCAATGAACCTGACCAATTTAGCCATTCGTCGTCCCGTTTTGATCACCGTGGTTTTCCTCATCATTACGCTGTTGGGTGGGGTCTCATTCCTGCGCCTCCCCGTCGACTTGATGCCGGATGTCTCGTTCCCCACCCTGACGGTTCAGACCACTTATGGGGGCGTTGGCCCTGAGGAAATGGAAGAGCTGGTCAGCATTCCGCTGGAACGGGCACTTTCCGCCACGCCGGGCATCGAAGAGATCACTTCCACATCCTCGGAGGGAAACAGTCGGATACGTCTGTCCTTCGCCTGGGGCACGGACCTGGACTCGGCGACTGACGAAGTCCGTGCAAGGCTCGATCGGGCCCGAGGCCAGCTGCCCGATGATGCCGACACCCCCACCGTATTCAAGTTTGATGTGAGTGACTTTCCCATCATTTTCATGGGTGTTTCCGGGGAGATGGGTCCACGAGAATTGAGAGAGTTCACCGACAAGCAGCTGAAGTATCGGTTTGAACGCATTGCCGGGGTGGCGCAGGCCAATGTGTGGGGCGGCCTATCTCGTGAGATCCACGTCAACCTGGACCGCTCCCAGATGCATGCGCTTCGAATTAATCCCAATCAGGTGATAACGGCACTGCGCCGCGAAAACGTGAATGAGCCGGTTGGACAGGTCGTGGAGGGCGACTTTGAAGTGCTGATGCGCACTCAGGGAGAGTATGTGAGTCTTGACGAGATCCGGCGGACCATGGTGACACGACGTGGAGGGAAGCCGGTATACATCTCCGATATCGCCGAGGTGGAAGACAGTCATCAGGAAATTCGGAACCTGGTACGGGTCGATGGCAGGCCTGGACTGCGGATGGGGATCTGGAAGCAGTCGGGAGCCAATACGGTGGATGTGGCCAAGGAAGTCCAGAAGGAAATCGAAAGAGCCAATCAGGATTTTGCCCACATCCATATCTCATCGATTCGGGACAGCTCGAAATTCATCGAAAGTGCCGTGGCCAACGTTCGAAACGCTGCCCTGTATGGCTCCATTCTGGCGGTCTTTATCCTCCTGCTCTTCCTCCGTAATCTTCGGAGTACGCTGGTGGTAGCCATCTCCATTCCCATTTCGGTCATTGCCACCTTCGGTTTGATGTATTTCTACGGATTTACTCTCAACACCGTCACTTTCGGGGGGCTGGCCTTAGGAGTCGGAGTTCTTGTCGATAACGCCATTGTGGTGTTGGAAAACATCTTTCGACATCGACAGGATGGTGTGGAGAGGAAAGAAGCAGCCCGCAGAGGGACCAAAGAGGTGGCTCTGGCCATCACCGCCTCTACCTTGACGACTATCGTCGTGTTTTTGCCCGTGGTTTTCATGAGTGGCGTAACGGGTATCATTTTTCAACAACTGGCCTGGGTGGTGTCTTTTGCGCTGTTCAGTTCACTGTTGGTGTCGTTGACCCTCGTTCCCCTTCTTTCCAGTCGGTTTGTTCGCGTCCGGGAACCCAGTCCCCACAGTCTGCTGTATGGACTGGTTCACAGAATGGCTCTGGGGCTGGAGGCTCTTGACAAGTCTTACGCCCAGGCCATTCGGTGGTCATTGAGACATCCGGGCCTGATTATTTTCGCCACCCTGGTTGTGCTGCTCTCGAGTTCCTTGCTCCTGCCATTCATCGGATTGGAATTGGAACCAGAGACGGATGAAGGCGAGGTGATGATCAATCTGGAGCTGGCGGAAGGAACCCGACTTGAGGTGACCGAGCAGTTTGCCCTCCGTGCAGAAGAGATGGTTAAGGAGCAGGTCCCGGAAATACAAAACCTTATGACCGAAGTGGGCTCACAGGGGGGGTGGCGAACCGCCACCACCCACACCATCAGTATGCGTGTGAGCCTGACTCCCAAGACGGAG
>JACZQQ010000242.1 GCA_022545645.1 Acidobacteriota bacterium
CTCATGAACAAGAATCAATTAGGTCACCGATACGCCATCGGGTTGTTGATGCTTCTTTGCCTCGCGGCTGGCTCCGCCTGGGGTCAAAGCGCCCAGGACTTGCCGGCTGAAGTCATCGCCTATGCGGAGATCATCTTTTACAACGGGAAGGTCCTGACCGCTGACGAGGCGTTCACGATCGAAGAGGCGGTGGCCATTCGGGATGGGAAGTTTCTGGCCGTGGGAAGTAGTGAGCGGATCCTGGCCATGGCGGGACCCAATACCCGGCGTGTGGACGTGGAGGGGCGCAGTGTCATTCCCGGTCTGATCGCTAGCCATGAGCACAGCGCTTTTGTCGGGAACGTTGCCAAGCGCGGTCAAGGGGGCAGGGTTGAATTCAAGGATGTGGCCAGCGGCTTGGAAGAAATCAAGGCGGAAGTGGCCAAGTTTCCTCCCGGTGTGGAACTGTACATGCGGGGGCCCAGCAAGAAAGCTTTGGTTGTGGATGTCACGCTCGCCCAGCTGGATGCGGCGGCTCCCGAGAATCCCATCTCCATTAGCTGCCAGAACAATCAGGTGATCGTCAACAGCCTGATGCTCAAGAAACTTCCTCCTGACATGCAGGGAATCTTGAAGGATGAAAACGGAAACCCCACCGGGCAACTCAGGGGGGCGGCTGCGGGAACGGTCATCTACGAGTTCATGCCTCAGGAGGATTCCTCAACCCAGCTGGAGAGACAAAAACAGACCTTTAGACGCTACTTTCCCCAGGGATTGACGACCATCATGGGACGCGGTCAAGGCTTGACCATTACTATTCTTCGGGATCTTTGGGTCAAGGGAGAGCTGGAGCCACGGGTGAGAATCATTCACGAATTCCTCCGTGCCCAGGCCCGACCCGAAGCCTTTCTCAAGCGGATCGGGAACCTGACCGACTTTGGAGATGACCAGCTCAAGATCATTGGAGCCACCGTACAGGTGGTGGACGGTTCCACCGGGAACGGAGCGGCTCTCACCGATATCCCCAAGATTAATCGGGTGGAAGGAGATCCCTACAATACCTATGGCCAGAACAAGTGGGAGGAAACGGGTAACGTGGCCACCAGCGATCGCCAAAATATCATTCTGGCAAACCGCTATGGATGGACCATAGGAGGTCTGCATAGCGCTGGGGACCAAAGCAATAGCGTGCTTCTGGAGGCCTTGTACGAGGCTCACCAGGAAAAATCACTGGTGGGCCGCCATTTTGGCATTGACCACCAGGCCATGATTCGAGAAAGCCATTTTGAGCTGATGAAGGAAATGGACATCAATCCCACCATGTACGCCAGTGCTATTGCCGGAGACAATGAGACCTGGGTCTACCAATACGGGGCAGATGCCGTCTACAACATGACGCCCGCAAGGAGCGTGATCGATGCGGGTCTCAAACCCGCCATCGAAATCCCCGGGGGAATGGAAGCCATTCGCGCCTTTGTGACTCGAAAGAGCGACGACGGCCGGGTCTGGAACCCTGAGCAGAAAGTGACCCGTCAGGAGGCTCTGTACATGTACACGAGCTGGGCAGCCCGTTACAGTGGAGAGCAGGATATCCTGGGCTCCATCGAACCTGGCAAGCTGGGCGATGTAGTGGTCCTGGGCGGAGACTATATGACCTGGCCGGAAGATGAGTTGGATGCACTTCGTGTCTTGATGACCGTGGTTGGGGGTAATGTAGTTTATGAGGTGCGTGGAGCTTTTTAGCTGATATCATTGAGACAATAGAAGCGAAAAATGAGCAACATGAAACCGTTTCTCATGGCCCTTTTGCCCGGGCTGACGTTGGTATTTCTCTTCTCACAGGGGCAGCCTGGAGTCAATGTGGACCTGGGTCTGATCATGGATTCCTTTTTGCCGGGTGATCAGGTGTCCGTTCCCGTGACTCTGGTCACCCGAAACGAGCCTCAAGTGGCGAAAATTTCCCTCGAAGTGGCCTACCCGTCAGAGCTGATTTCTTTTGTTGAGGCGACCCTGGGCAGTGGTGCCGAAGCGGCCGGGGCTGAGGTCACAACGGAACTCGTCGGGTCTGCTGATTCAGCGGGGACCGAAACGGAAACGGGGCCAGATGAGCCGCAAGACCTGGAGCGCAAGATCCTGCGCTTGGAAATCTCAGCATCCAGCGTGATTCCTCAAGGCCTGCTTCTCAACCTCACTTTTGAGATGTCCGAACAGATCGCCATCAACCATGAGATTCTATTGGAGAATCTGAAACTGACGGCTCAGTCCTTGGATGGCCAGGACATTAGAGCGCGAGGCTTAGGGGGTGCCATCGCTCCGATCGAAGCGATTCCTGCCTGTTTCTTTTACATGCATTGATCCGCAGACTTCCCACGTTTCGAATGTCAGTTGATATAGGGAGTCCTGGCAGGGTACCGAAGATAATGGACTTCCTGCTGAGGATCCTGGTCGGGATTGACGTAGACAAACTTCCCATGGGTCATGGTTCTCAAAATGGGAATGTCCTTGATCTGGACCGCATCGATGGTGAGGATGTCTTGTCCCAGCACCACCAGGTCCGCATATTTGCCGGCTTCGATAGAGCCCTTCACGTCCTCTTCGAAAAAAGCCCAGGCTGAGGTGGAAGTCACCGCCCGGATGGCTTCCTCGAGCGTGATCCTCTCTTCGGGGCGAAACACCTTACCTGACCGGCGCACCCGGGTGACCGCTTCCTGGACGCTAAACAGGGGACCCAGCGGCGCCTGATCACTGCTCAGGATCACCGGGATGCCTGCATCGCGATAAGTGGCCACCGGCCTGGGGCCCAAATCGGGTCTCTCCGGATTGACCTGGTATCGCTCCTCGGCATCATCGGAGGCAAGATAAATCGAGCTGGTCTGTAAGTCGGCAGTGATTCCCAGACGCTTCATGGTCTCCAGGTTGGCCTGAGTGGGCTGGCTGATGTGGGTAAAGATGTGACGGGCGTCTTCTCGAGGATAGAGTCGATAGGCTTCCTCAAGTGCCTCGGTGGCGTAATCGAAGCTCTGCGGAGTAGTAATGTGCAGATAGAGCTGCCATCCCCGCCGGTGGGCTTCAATGAGCACCTTTCTTATGGTTTCCTTGGGTACCACAAAAGGTTTGTCCCCGGGGACTCCCTTATCCAGGCTCATCTTGAAGGTCCCCACCCGGAGAAAATCGTTTCTGAAGGACGAGTCAAAGAGAAGAGTGTCCATGAGGGCAATGCAATCCTCGGCCGAGAGGCCCCGTATGGGAACCCGGATCATGGCGTTGATGCGGGCAGGCAATCCCTCCTTGCGCATGGCCAGCCTCTTATAGGCGCGGTGAGTGGGAACATTGTTGGTGGCCGTTAAGGGGTCCGCCAGGGTGGTGATTCCGGCCGGAGCAATGTCTCTCTCCAGCGCCTCGGCAATGTTTTTCTCCAGTTGGTCCACGGCCCAGACGTTCAGATATTTTCCCTCCCTCAGAATGCGATGGGCGCCCTTGCCAATCACCACTCCCGTGGGGTCTCCCCTGCGATCCACCTTGAACTCGCCGAATAGCCCATCCTTGTAGGGCTGGTAAACATTGCGATCGATCCTGGCCGCTTTTAAAAAGGCGCTGTTGGCGACGTTCACGTAGTCCCCGGCGAAAGTTAAAATGACCGGATGATCCGGTGAGACGGGGTCCAGATCGTGCCGTGTGGGCCAGCGCTTCTCCTCGATCCGGTTCACACTGGGTCCCCGCGGAAGCCAGACCAATTCGCCGGGAGGCGTGGCCTCCACCTTCTGGCGCACCACCTCCACAATCTCCTGGATCGATCGGGCCTGGCTGAATTTTGCGATGAGAGGTTCGGGAGGATCAGCCACTCGCTGGGCCAGGTGAACATGAGAATCGTGAAGTCCCGGCAAAACGGTCTTTCCTTCCAGGTCAAAGGTTTCCGTGGCGGCTCCGGCCAGGGAGAGGATCTCGCTGTTCGATCCCACCGCTATAAAGTGCCCGTTTTTGATGGCAACGGCCTCGGCAATGGAAAAATCCTCATCCACGGTCACAATTTTCCCGTTGTGAAGGATCATTTCCGGGGCCAGAACATCCGGGGGAGCCGAGGAACAGTGGCTCAAAACAAAGGAAAGAAGAAGCATAGAGAGTGCACGGATGGGGGT
>JACZQQ010000243.1 GCA_022545645.1 Acidobacteriota bacterium
TGCATCCTCAAACATTACGAACACTGGTTCTTGCATTGTCACAGTCGAGATGAAAACGAGGTGGAAATCTGGCCCGGGGAAGTCGAGGAGGGGTATTTCATCACTCCCGAAGAGGCCCTGGAACGGTGGCGGACGGGAACGGTGTTGATTGCACCTCCCCTGCCCCTTCTTCTTCACGAACTGGCCCAGGGCGACTGCGAAAGCTTTCTTCCTGAGGCGCGTCAACTGGGCGAATCTTTGAATCGGGGTGAACTGCAACAGATCTATTTTAGCCCGGGAGTGCTGCTGGCGCCCCTCAGGACTCCCACCAAACCCCCCGCCACCCACACCAATGCCTACCTGGTGGGAGACCAAAAACTTTATCTGATCGACCCGGCCACCCCCCACTCATCCGAACAGGAGAAGCTGTGGGCACTTCTGGATGAACTCCTGGCCCAGGGAAAGAGCATTGAAGGGATCCTTTTGACCCACCATCATCCCGACCACGTGGGCGCCGTTGCCGAGTGTCAACGGCGTTTTCAACTACCTCTTTATGCCCATCGTCTGACCTCCAAATATCTAACCGATATGGATTTCTCGGGATCCCTGGAACACGGACAGGAATTGGATCTGGGTCCTTCCCCCGACGGTCAGCCCGACTGGAAGTTGCGCGTCTACCATCTTCCCGGACATGCTCCGGGACATCTTGCCTTTCAGGAAACTCGCTACCAGGCAGTGATTGTCGGCGATCTCGTTTCGACTCTCTCTTCAATGCTCATAGACCCGACAGATGGACATCTGAGCACCTACATCGAGTCTCTTCGCTTTTTGGAATCGGTGACAACCGGACATCTTTATCCGAGTCATGGCCCACCCGCACGGGAGGGTCGAAAGCTGGTCCAGAAAGTCCTGAACCATCGCTACAAACGAAAACAGCAGATTCTCGAAACTCTGAACACCCAGCCCCAGACTCTCGAGAAATTGGTGAATGATATTTACGCGAAGTTCGACCCACAAACGAAGAAGCTGGCCCGGCGCTCTTTACACTCGAGCCTCATTCAACTGATCGAAGAGGGCCAGGCGGAGGAAACGGAAAAAGGATACAAACGAAAATAGAGAATAGAGAATAGAACTATGTCTTCTCATTTGGTGCTGGCGCCGTCGTTTCCCGCACTCCTGGATCTCTTACTGGAGAAACTCCGACAATGTTGTCTGCACGACCCCCTGGCGCCCAAGTGGGTCGTGGTCCCCACTTCAACGGCCGCCAATCATCTTCGCCTCAGACTGGGACAAGAAGTCCAGGATTCGGTCCTGGCGGGCGTGCGTATCATTCCACTCCCCTACTTTCTGCGCCGTCTAGGGGAGGTCACCGAGCCCACGGGGACAAACGGGGGACAGGCCCCCGGGGGCCAGTCCCTCCTCGCTTCCCATCAGCGCTGGGGCCCGACTCTGGATCTCCTTCTTTTTGAACTTGTCGAACAGCTCCCTGTGAGCTCTCCTCTGTCACGGCTGCAGCACATGCCCAGTGGCTACCGGCTGCTCCGCCCCACCTTTTTGGATCTGGCCGATGGAGGCTTTGGCCTCGATCAGTTGGAAATTCTAGAGGAGCTGGCAAAGGAGCCCGATCTAGCTCCTCTGGAACAGGAGACCCTCCAACTTTATGCGGCTTGGATCCGAGTGTTGGATCAGCAAAAGCATTGCTGGGAACCCCTTTCACATCAGCGGATTCCCGAGTGGATCCTGCAGGCCGATGAGCCCACCCTCATGGCTTCTCTGGCCTGCGAGAACGGACAGACCCCACAGCTGTTGGTCTATGGTTTTTATGGCTTTACCGATGTCAACGCTCAGGTCATTGCGGCCCTGGGAAAACGGATTGACCTGACCCTCTTCTATCCCTTTCGAATGACAGGGAAGGAAACCCACCCTGCATTCTCCTTCGGCCAACCTGTTCTGGAGGATCTCAAGGTTCGGTTGGGCACGGCACTCACGAGCCCACCCGACTCTTTGGGAGTCGACGGGGAGGAGGGCTTCAATAACAGCACCCGCTTTTTCCTCTCCACCTTTCCCGAGGGCAAGGTTCCCGAGCAGCCCCCTTTCCTCACCTTCCAATATGCCTCGGGAATCCGGGCCGAAGTCCTCTCAGCAGCCCTTCGCGTCCGTCAATGGATGGAGGACACCGAGAATCCGATTCCTCCCCGGGAGATCATGGTGGTGGCACCGGACAGCGCACCCTATCTCGATTCCATGCGAGAAGTTTTCGCTGCCTTCGCCATCCCCCTTCGCACCGTCGATGTTCCTGTGGGGCTGAGTCCTGAAAACCGTCCTTTACGGATGCTGGCCCGCATCTGGGAGGACCAGGCTCCCGCCGAGTGGCTTCTGGCCTATTTGCGTGACTATCCGGAGATGCCGGCTGTCCGAGACATCAACGTGGATGAATTTGAATGGAAAGTTCGCCAAATGGGGGTTTGGGGAGATACCAGCTGGCAGGCCATCCTTTTGCCTGAGCCCGACCCACCCGATAGGCATTTTCCCCGCTTCACCAGCCAGGAAGAGACGCTGGTCCGGGAAATCCTGGATCTGTGGGGAAGAGGTTCGAGGACTCAAGAGCGCACCTTCACACCCAAGCGAGCTGCCCATTTTCTGAACAAGCTCCGGGAAAGATGGCTTCAGGAGCCCACCCTTTTGGACCCCTTGGTGGAAGCGCTCCAGTTCATGGAATCTTACCGCCCAGAACTGCTCATCAAAGAGTCGATGCTTCGGGAAATGCTGCTCCAGGTTGTGGACGATTCTATCCGGAGCGATCCCCTGGATCCCTCCGGGGTACTCTTTGTGCCTTCCATGCGGGCCCGCAGCTTGACCTCAAGAGCGATCGTCCTCTTGGGGCTGGCCTCGGGAGCCTGGCCCCGGCGCATCGAGGAGGATCCCCTGTTCTCCGATGCTTCACGGAGACGTCTGATGGCCAAAGCTCGCGACGTGGGACACCTGCTGCCGGTCAAGTCCCAGGTCAGCGAGGAAATGTCGATGCTCTTCTTTCTGTTGAACACCTCAGCCGAGCAGGTTCACTGGGTCATTCCGGAAAGCGACGATAGCGGACGAAGCGTGGCCCCTACCCCCTGGGTGCAGCGCTACATTCAGCGCTGGGGCGGAGCGGAAGCCGACGAGGGCTGGAGCCGAATTTCCCGTGGACCCGCCCAGCAGGGAGAAGATCTCCTGAAGCTGGACCCACAGAGAGGTTCCTTTCTTCCCCCTGACTTTCTGGTCCTCATTCATCCTGACAGGACCAGCGCTCTCTGCAGCGAGATCCCTTACGACTACCTTTTCAAGGCACAAGAATTGAGGCGTCGAGAGCTGGCCTGGAATGGACATATTCCGGCAGCCTCCCTGCCCGCGGGAAAGGAAGGAGAGCGGGTTAACGTGACCGATGTCGAGGTCCTGGCAAGATGTCCTTACCGTTTTTATGCGGACAGCTCGATGAACTGGGAACCTTTGACCGTCCTTCAATTTGCAGACGAAATGAATTCACTGGATTGGGGAAGTCTGGTTCACAGCTTCCTGGAGCGCCTGATCGAGCCCTCGCTCAAGCAGAAGATTCCGCTCAAGGAAATCGCCGAAGCCCTGTTGCGCTCCGAAGCAAAGGAGCTGAGTCAGGCTGCCCGGCAACTTTCCTCACAATTGTCCCAGCGCCTGGAAGTGCTGCCTCCCGTGTTTCGCCAGGCGGCACTGGACAGACTGGAGGAGACTGCCAGGAGCTATTTTGAAGAGGTGGTGAGCCAGGGCCCTGAGGGAGATGTTCCGATGGACCTCGAATTCAAGAAGAGAGTGCCCTTTCCAGGTCTGGAAGGACTTCTTATATCGGGACAAATAGACCGCATTGACCAAGGAGAGGGCCAGTTTCACATCTATGACTACAAAAGCGGCAAAGCACCTGGCAAGAAGGAACTCATGCGGGAGGTCTTTCTGGGTTACCGGGTACAGCCCATTCTCTACCCCTGGATCTTGGGTAACCGGAACCCAACGGCGGCGGAGGAATTTTCTTACATCTTCTTAGGAGAGTCTCCACCCCAGGAAATGGAAGTGGCAGATCGACCGGCAGCCGAGGAGTTCCTGCGGCCACTGGCGGAGATCC